>NZ_QGHD01000042.1 GCF_003148885.1 Hallerella porci
GCAAAGACAGTCCTACAAGAGAACCTTGAAGAAGGTCCATCGTGACCAGCGTTTCCGCAATCACCCGAAGAACGGCAAGAAGGCTCACAAGGCAGCTCGCAGGCTGAAGACAATCTTCCTCGGCACTTGTATTCGGGTCATTTATACCATTAAAAGGAGCCGTATTCAGCAAGCTTTGTCTATAGCTACTTTTAGCAATTTGGGAAGCAGAATCCATAATCTGCTTCAAATTTGCAACTTCGCTAGAATTTAAAGACAAAAGGTTTATTGCCTGATTATCGTTGATCAAGTTATTAGCTTTAGCAATCCTAACATCATTGTTAGAATCTTCAACAAACAGGGTGCGGATG
The DNA here is from genome assembly GCF_003148885.1 of Hallerella porci. Taxonomy (NCBI): domain Bacteria; kingdom Pseudomonadati; phylum Fibrobacterota; class Fibrobacteria; order Fibrobacterales; family Fibrobacteraceae; genus Hallerella; species Hallerella porci. The sequence continues at coordinate 351 of NZ_QGHD01000042.1, forward strand.
TTCGTATTTGCCCATTTTTGATAGTCCGAACATGAAACAAATATACTTGCTGCATTTACATCCAACTGGAGCGCTTCCTGATTCCATTCATCAGCCGTAGCATCCATCATAAGTCTCGGCTCAAGTTGCTCAATCTTGCAATCAAAACGATTGTTTTTCTTGAACATTTTGTTCTTTTTAGAATTAGACATAGGAACCCCTTAGGAAATCTGTTTGTTGAAATTTTACTTACAATTATACTTCTATTAGTAATCTCTTACGCAGCGAACATAAAACCAATTATGATGCTTTATTGCTGCGGCATTTTGAGTGACATAGCTATCATTGACAGTAACTCGATACATTTTTTTACCATCCTCTTCTGCAGGAAGAAAAAATGTTGCATTTCCCCAATTTTCTTTGTAGGTTTTCATTTGGAACAATACCGACAGACCTAATAGGTTCGCTCCCGACATATTTACTGGCCACCAGTTTACTTTCGAAGATAAAGCAAGCCCCCCTTCCGACGTGTAATTCTTCCATTCATAGGCATTCATTATATGCCCCCCCCCGGACACAAGCCCTGATGAATTCTAGTGTCTCCACCTACGGTATCCTTCCAAAGCACTGAGTCATACTTAGCTGATAAGCCCATCGCTTCGCTCCAGGTGTATCGCCCCCCCCCCCAGCCGTTGTCGCAGAACCACTCGTCATTCAAGTCACAATACTTTTCCACCTTAGTGTCATCGTGTATTTTTTTACTAGTATCAATCATCTCGCCGTAGTTTAAATTTTGGGCAAATACTTCGATCTTTTCGCCCTCAACAATCATTCCATCTCCATCATGCATGTTTAGGATGACTGTCTTATACGACTGATGGTCACGGGGATCTTCAAATTCTCCATAAGTAGAATATTTCGTTTCAAACAAACTATCCATCACTGGGTATTCTTTGGGTTGGGGATCATAGACGATAGAATCCGTTTTCCAATACCCACCATCACAGTGAACATACACCGTTCGTTTTTCTTGATACAATGTATCAATATCGCCTTCCTTGCAATAATCGGCAACATATGAAGAACTACTATTCGACTTCTCCACCGACGAGCTACTATTCTTATCTTCACTTGAAGAATACTTCATCGAGGAACTGGATTCCTGAGCCTTATCAATCGACGAGGATAAGTCTTCGGCAGTATCAGAGTCTTTTAAACTTGAAGAAGACTCCGCCGTCGCACTTTCGTCCGGTCCATTGCTAGAGGCCGACGAAGAATCGTCACAGCCCCAAAGGCCAATTCCGCTAAACGCGGCCAGAAAAAGTAATGTCTTGAACTTGTTCATAATTTGTACTTCTATTATTAAACTTTCGTGCCGCCCAGATTGTCCGGGTCTATAGAGAGCAGGGCTTGAATATCCGCAGCGCTCAGCGGTGCAGACTGTTGTATTTCAAAATTTTTCTGTGGGTTTATTATCAAGTCCTTGTTTACGGACTTGACTAGTTCGCCGGAATCTTCTGCCACATACAGCCCCGTCTCGGGGTTGCGGACAAATTCTGGATTTGTAGTTTTTTTTTAATAGTGGGTACATGAACAACCATATTCATTACCGGTTAAGTTAAATCTATCCTTTTTTCTTGTTAAGTGGTATACCCTTGTGGTCTAGGCAGCCTGTTTTGACAGCCTATATTCGACCGGGGTCATGTATCCGAGCGAACTGTGGAGTTTTTTGCGGTTGTAGAACAGCTCGATGTACCTGAAAACGGCCTCCCGCACGTCTTCGAGGTCCTTGAAGTCACGCCTGTAGGCCATCGAAAATCACTTCGTGATTTATATTTCTGCGCCTCGGTCATGAGCAAGCAAGCTTGCTCGCGACTCTCGGCTTGTAGATTTTTGCCATTGTTTTACCTTTTGGGGGTTGCGCAATGACCGTGAGCCGAGTGCAGCGTAAACATGCTCGCATGTTTACATTGCCGAGGCGATCTCGCCTTCAAACCGACTTCCACTGAACATATCGCTCATGTCCGTGATGTCCGAAACGTCAATGTCGTTCAGATCGCATTTGATTCCCTCTGTCTGAATGCGGTTTTTGATGATTCTCTTCAGTTCTTCTTTATTTGCGGGTTTGAGCATTGCCTGTTCCTCCTTTAAAAGTAATAAGCCACTAGTTGCGTCAGTATAACTTTTTCCGGTCATTCCAAGCTAAGTGTGGAACGATTTTCTTAAAAATAGCCTTTATCTATGATTCCGAAAGGATTTTTTACAACAGCAAAGGCTCCCGAAAAATGGGAGCCTTTCTTCTATGCTTTCGAAATCCCGAAACTAGTCGCGGAAGAGAACCTTTTTCGTTCCTTTCACCACTTCGCCAACATGGTAGAACGGTTCGTTCTTCGATTTCAGATGGGCTTCCACGTCCGCCAGGTTCGCATCATCGACAAACACGAGCATCCCGATTCCCATATTGAAAGTCGAATACATTTCATCCTTTTCAACACTGCCAGCCTGCTGGATGATTTTGAAAATCGCCGGAACTTCCCAAGAAGTGCGGTCAATGACCACGTCCACATCAGCAGGAAGAATCCGCGGGATGTTTCCCTGGAAACCCGAACCCGTCACATGGACAAGGCCGTCGATTTTTTTAGCATCGGTGAGTTCGATCAGGCTCTTGTAATAGCTGCGGTGCGGCACCGTGAGAGCTTCGCCGATTGTCTTGTCGAGGCCTTCCACGCGAGAATCCACCTTGTAACCCGCCACTTCAAACAGCGCTTTGCGGGCCAACGAATACCCATTGGTATGCAATCCTGTAGAAGGAAGTCCCAAAATCTTGGTGCCCGGATGAATGCGAGAACCGTCGATGATATTTTTGCGTTCGACAACACCGACAATCGTGCCTGAAATATCGTAGTCGCCGATTGCGTACATGCCCGGCATTTCCGCCGTTTCGCCACCGATAAGGACCATATCGTTTTCGCGGCAAGCCTTGGACATGCCTTCCACGATGCCTGTCATCACCTGCGGGTAGAGAGCGCCCATGGCGACGTAATCGAGGAAGAAGAGCGGACGTGCGCCCTGAACGAGAATGTCGTTGCAACAGTGGTTCACAATGTCCTGCCCCGGGAGCGTCGGGGTGTTCATTTCGATATCGACCTTGAGCTTGGTTCCAACGCCATCGACAGAGCTGACCAGAACCGGATCTTTCAGGTCCAAATGGTTCAGGGTGAAGAGTCCGCCAAAATTGCCGACATCGCCCAAAACGCCCGCATTGAACGTAGAACGAACCGACTTTTTCACGCCGACCATGGCTTCGTCTGCACGAGAAAGGGAAACACCAGCGTCTGCATAATTCATACGATTTTTCCTTTGTGTTTGTTTTATTGATTTTTTTGCTGGAGCTGCTTTTCATCGATATTGCGCAAGGCATCCAGAATTAAACTCGTCGTATCGGCCTGTTGATTGATGTTTACAGCGTCCGGCATCAGATGCGTGTCCAATTTGAACAGAGCCGAGTCGTCCCAAGAAAGCATCTTTTCCAAAGCGTCCGGCCCGGTCAAGCGTCCGCATTTCGCACAGCAAATCCGACCGTCCCTAAAGGCGATAAAGCCCGAAACGCCTTCGCATTCCAAAAGCACCGTTCCCGTAATGCGGCTTTTTTCCAACGTCTGGGCAAAATCGATAAAAGGCAAAACATGTGCGCTCGCCAAAAGAGATAGGCTTTCAAATTCGTCCAAGGCCTGATTTTTTGCCCGCAAGCGATCCGCCGCAATTTTATACAGGCAGACGACAATGCTCGGATTTTTTTTCCAAGAACTTGATGAACGCTTCCCGCGGGAGGTGCAGCACCGTGCAATCCTCGGCAGCAATCACCGTATTGTTGATTGGCTCGTTGCAAAGAATCGATATTTCCCCAAAGCAAGCGCCCGTTTCCAACTAGGCGATGACATTGTAGCTGCCGTCCGCAAACATCCGACCGCAAATCTGGGCGCGACCGCTCTGCAACACGCAAAACGTTTCTCCCATTTCTCCACCGACAATAATCGCTTCTCCCGCTTCGTATTCCCGAATTTGGGAATTCAACAAGAAAAAATCGGCGGATTCACGCGGAATCTGCTGAAGGAACGGTTTCTCCATTTCATAAGACGCCGAGATCCAATCACCAATACCAGAACGACCAATCATATCAAATTAAATATTAGAAAGTTTACGATACCATTTGGAAGAGATCCCCGGAAAAAGAGCTGGATGTAGAATTTTCGCCACGTCCAGCAGCAAGGAATCCGGCTTTACCACCGCACTTTCGTAGTAATCCAACCCGCCCGCAGGCCCTTTTCGCAAATCATAACCGTAAATTTCACCGGATTTCCACACGGGAAAAAGCCGAATCCGCTCCTCGTTTGCGCTGATTTCGTCGAGAGTCGCGTATCCGCCCGCATTGATCCACACATCCGCTTTTTGCACATCGATTAAAGCCCTTTCAAAAGGCAGAGAAAGCGTTTCTAAAGCCGAGTCCGACCGCCAAAGATAGATCCCTCCCGCATCCCGGATAAGCGCGGCCATAAAGCTGTTTCCCGAAGAAGCGAGCCAGCTTCCCGAAGACGGCGTTCCCGTGAAAACAACGGGCCTTTCCGAGTCTTTCAACAAATCCAGCCGGCCTTTAATCGCCAAATATTTTTTTTCGCTTTGAGAAAAAAGGGAATCCGCCAGAGCTTCGCGACCGGTCAGAACGCCAAAGAACTTTATCCATTCCGCTTTGCCGAGCGGATGTTTTTCCCGCCATTCCGAAGTCAATACGACCGGCATCTTTAACTGCGAAAGCTTGGGGTACGCATCGTGAATTGTCTCGCCTGTCGAAAATGCAAAAATGGCATCGGAGCGCAGCCCGTATATTTTTTCGGGAGAAAGTTCCACGCCTTCACCGACTTCGCTCACCCGCAAAGAGTCCACTCGACGGTAAAAGGCCGAATCCGCAATGTATTTTTTGGAATCCACGCCGACAATCCGCTCCGGCACCTTCAATGCGGAAAGGTATCCAAGATAGGTCGAAGAAAGTATCGTCATCCGTTCAACAGGAAGCGCAAGACGCGGAAACTCCGCCAAATCCGGCGGCACATTCGACGGAGAAAGAGAATCCCGCAAGAGCCAGCGCAAAGGAGGCATTTTTCCGTTTCGCACCCACAGGAACCGAAAACCGCCGCAGGAATCCACTCCAAAATTCGCCGCATAAGAAAGAGACAAAGCGGCACTTTCTGCATAGGCTCGATTTTTCGCATCAGCCCGTCTTTCTTCCGGCAAGCCCCAAACCCATATGACGACGGCCATTACCAAGAAAAAAAGCCCAATCAGCGTTATCCGTCTCATTTTCATGCGCCAAACATATCAAAATCCAGAAAGGGCTTTGCCTTTTCCGATTAAAATTCCTAGAAAAATATCTCCATGTAAAATTTTTAAGCTGTTTTAAGCAACATGAAAAACAGAAAGATTTCCCTTACCCTTTTTGTCGCAACTCTTTGTGCGATAACGTCTTTCGTATTTGCCGAACCCGAAGAGGGCTTTTATGAAAAGCACGGCATCCGCGGATTCATTTCCATTAACGCGGACTACCGGGGAATGCGCAGTGCCTATGCGAATTATCTGAACAAAATTCTGTTCAGCAAAAATTTCGGGCATCTAGAAACATATCAAGTCGAAGACGACACCTCGACCGTCACCGTTTTTGAAAAGGACGGTTCGATTTCCCAATACGAGCATTTCAACGATTACTATCTCGGTCTGCACGTGGAAGTCGGTGCGCAATACCACCAGTTCCTGACCTGGTTCGACATCAACTTCATGCCCACCCAAGTTTCCGAAAAACCGGCGAGCAAAAACAGCAGCGGCCACGATCTTTACGATATCAAATGGTTCTCTTACGGCATCGACTGGATGTTCGGCTGAAAGCTCTTCGGTGAAAGCACCATCATCAATTTGATTCCCTCCGTCGGCTTCGGCATCAACCTGTTGAACATCCACCTCGGTTCCAACTACGCCTTCAAAACCGAAGACGGCGATACCGTAACCGTGCGCAATCGCTATTACAGCGTGTTCTCGCCCACCATCAACACCCAACTCGAACTGCGAGTCGATTTGGACCCGTTCTCCATCGGTGCTTATGCGGGCTACCGCGTTATCCGCTTCAACGAATTTGACGTGGAAGGCTATCTTCTCGGCGAACCGGACAACAACGGCGACACCTGGTTTATGGGCGTCAAGCTAACCTGGACATTCCTTTCGGAAAACCAGAAGAAACTCCGCGACAAGCTGTAGCTTTTCCCCTAGGCGACAAAAATAAATCTCGAGTCAGCACATCTCTGCTGGCTCTATTTTTTTCCATCACCCGTTCCATCGGAATGTAATAAGTCGATTCCCGGCGCAAATCCTTGTCCGTATGCCAATGGACCTCGCGGTTCTGATTGCAATAGGTAAAGTTCCAGCCCAAAAGAAGAGTGGGGACATTCATTCGGGCAAGCCGTTCGGGAAGGCCCGCAAACTGGCCCTGCGTACTGGCAAGAATCAAGGCGTCCAGCTGCTTGTATTGCGCATAAAGTAACACGTCTTCTTTCAGAGCCATGTTGGGGCACAGGTTTTTCACATAATTCACTTCGGCAAAATGAACGCCAAAACCGGCTTTGGCAAGCTCCCCCGAAAAGAACATCATTCCGCGATGACGAAAATCGTTGTCCTCTTCGGGATTGCGATAGGGATGATAATAATGCGACATCATTTCAATGGAACGCCCCGCCCAAAAATAACGACTTGCCTGGGCAGCCGCCCAATTTTTAAGTCCCGATAAATTGATACCGTTGCATTCCGGGACTTGATTGCGGTAGTATTCATTGACTTTGCGCAAAGTAAAGCCATCGACAAAAAAACCGACTTTAAATGCGTTTGATTCCGCGGATTGATTCATAAGGGTTCTCCTCTAAAAGAGGAACCCCTATGGGATTAACGTTTTTCACGGCGATTTGTTCACCATGAAATAAAATTTTACGAAAGGCAAGCTAAAACGGGCTTTGACGAGTCGTCCTTCAAATAATTGCCCATCCCAGTATTTGTTAGGTTTATGACGAAAAAAATGTTTGAAATTTACAAGGCTTTGTGGATATTCGAGGACGCCCTGCCACCTACAATTTCAAAAGAGCCATGAGGACTTTTTGTTCCCTATTTTGGATTTGCTTATTTCCGTCTGAGTTTTTCCGTCCAAAGAAAAGCGGATTCCGATTTGCATAATTTTTAGGGAAAGATATAAAAAAATGGAGCAAGGTATCAGCACCGTCCGTCGAATTTTTCCAAGCGTTTTATATTTTTAAATTTTGAAGACAAAAATAACGCAACGAAAAACAACCTAAAAAGCATTGACAACGAAAAAAAATCGTATTATTTTTTTTTTTGATGTGTTTAAAATTTGCAAACCCGTTCTATTGTTTTTAATTGCATTATCGTTATGTAAAGCCGAATTTGCGCCAAATTCGGATGCTGGGATGGTTTCTATTTCTATGGATGGGGAAAGCCTGCAAAATTTGCTATCGGTTTATGAAAATTCCGGATATCATGATTTCGGCACAACAGATATGTTGGAAAATGTAAAGGAAATTAAGAGTGTAAATGAGTATTATTTCTACAACTTTAAGATGGATTTGAGCGACGATGATTTGAAATTTAGCATGGATGGGACATTGGATGCGAATGCGAGAGTTGTATCGCATGGAATCCCTTTTCATCCTCACGTAAAAACTAAAGGAATAGACGGTTCCGCAAATGCGTTTTTTAAAGATTTTGGAATTTCGGAAGACGGAAACGTACATCTGAATGTATGTATTTCCGATGTTAATGCCGATATATCGGATATTTCTTATGGAAAAGGATATATCATTGATAAATTTATATATAAAATGTGGGGAGATGCAGATGAACAAATTAATTCAAAAGCTCAAGCTGCAATAGATAATGCCGTGACTTCTTTTGCAAATGCTAATAGTTGCCTAGACCTTACCAACCACATAGCCATCAGCTACCCGGAGTTTCTCTCTCCTATAGGGATTCAGCATTCGGGGACGAAAGTTTCCGATAATAAAATTATGGCCTATGGCTGCCCTGTTGCCAAAACCAAGATAGGCGATGCCGTCGTCATCGGAGACGGCCCTTGCGAAACGGTCGCTTATAATATTGCCGTATATACAGCAGATGATGTGGGGAATGCGGGGACGGAATCTAAAATAAGCGTTTCCTTGTGCGGAGATGACGCTTTCGGCGGCAGACGGTGCATCAACGGTGCGCTAAACGACTGGACGAAAAAGGGTCAAATTTCCCATTTGCTTTTAGAAAGTTCCGCACTCTTGGTGGATAATTTGTCATTGTCCTTGACCAGCGATAATTCGGGGAGCAAACCCGGTTGGTATGTGGATTCCGTTTCCGTGGACATGACGGTTCCCAATAATAGCTCATTCCATTATTGGTTTCCAATACACCGTTGGATAGGCGGCTCCAATAGGCCTACGTCTTTTACATTTCATCAAGCGGACAATCCTCAAATTTATACATTCACCGTAAAGACAGGAAGTGGCTCCCGATTTGAAGCGTCGGGAACGGATTCGCATATTTTAGCGGACGCCTGCGATGTAAACGGTAAATGCCTGACATTTTTGCTGGACAAGGACGACCATGACGATTTTGAAAAAGGCGGCACCTCCACATACTCGATTGTCACGAACGAAAAATTGGCGAATTTGAAAAGCCTGACGTTGCATAATGTTTATGACGGAAGTGGCCCAGGCTGGTATGTGCAGGATGTCATGTACAGCCACTATTCCTTTCCTGAAAGTAAAGGCCATTCCTTAAAGGACGGCCAGGGGTTTATGTTCCGGCAATGGCTTGCCGAGGGGGAAAATCAAGGAGCTTATTATACAACGGACCGTTGGAATTATCCAGTCCAAACCTCCGATGAATTTTACCTTTATCCGGTAAATGCCGATCCGATTTTGTTCATTTGCGATATTTCTGCAACACGCTATGTAAATGACAATTTTGGCTATAATGTTAGGATAAAGACCAAAAGCGGCGGGGCTTCGGGAACGGACGCCGATATTACATTGACTTTAGAGGGGTGTTCAGGGGAAACGGAATCTTTTGATTTGAATGATGATAAGGACAACTTTGAAAAAGGAAAAGAGGACCATTTTTTACTTTCGGGTATAAAGGATTTAAAGGGCATAAAAAAAATCAAATTACATAATGACGGTTCGGGCGATGGAGCCGGATGGTCTCCGGAATCTTTGTTTGTCGTTCCTGTTGTTTATGGCGGAATATATGGAATGCCATACAATGAGGAATATAAATATGAGTTTACCAACAGCCTGAATAAAAACGATGGCTGGGATTGGGAATCGGAAGAGCTGGCGTGCCCAGATTTGGTCCCTCAGTTTATACCATATGTTTATGAAGTCCGTCCGGGAGATCACTTGAATATTTTGGGAAAAAATTTAAAACAGGCGCAAAGCATCAAGATTGTTTTGGATAAAGATATTTTTCCTATTTCTGTCGACAGTCGGAGTGCCGCTTTTTATGTCCCAGAAGACACTCCTTTGGGCGAATACAATCTTGGTTCTGTTCTTATTGATGGTGTGGTTCAGCAGGTGTTTGTTCATGTTCGGGGTGAAAAACCTGTTCTGAACGGCATCGCCGTCACCCAGGCAAAGCCTGGCGACGCATTTGAAGTGTCTATGCGCAATATAGATACGACTTCCCTCTTCTATTTGGAAAACTATCCACTTCAAATTTTGGCCTTGTCTAAAAAAGGTGTCTATTTGCAAATCCCGAAAAATATGGAAAAGGGAATTTACAAACTCCGAACTCTATCGAATGGCTGGGACATCACCTATGGCACTTCCATAGAAATTGTAAAATCCTTTGTTCCGCATATTTCTGGCATTTCGGACTCCATTGTTTACTCCGGTCAAATCATTGAAATTTTCGGAAAAAATTTTGGAGATTCAATTAATGCTATAGAAGTGAAATTTGGTAAAAAAACGGGTGGAATCCGAGCTGTTGAAAACGAAAGGATTCAAGTACGAATTCCTTATGGCGTGTCGGGCGATAGCATTTTGGTAAGGGTGTCTCGTGAGGGAATTTGGGCGAGAGAAATCATCAAAATAAAAATTCAGAGCTTGCCTTGGTTTATGACTTTTGACGATGTAGAAAATTCTTGGACTAGTGGAAACGCGAGCCTTTCTTTGGATAGTGCTGTGAAATATGGCAACGTCGGATATTCTTTGAAAATACATGGTTCGGGCTATATGCCGATTATTTCGCCTGTATTTAATACATACGAGTTGGGAGCGTTCTCCGACACTCTCCTTCTGGATGTTTGGATTCCGGAAAATCAGGCGAATCCTTATTGGTGGGGAGATGTTCAAATGAGCGTGAACATCCCTGCTGCGGGACTTTATAATGCCTGGATTGGGCAAAAGCCATTGACAGGCCTGCATTCCGGGTGGAATACGCTTACTTTTGCATTGAATCCGACGATATACTCTGCCTTTGCCGGCGATTATCCAAATGCGACGATTTCTGTTATATTGAATGTGAATGAAAATACGGATGATTTCCGCATAGACAATCTGCGATTTGGCGGTGATATCAAAATTCGTAGGACGGAACATATCGAGGCCAGTCCCGTATTGAATGTGTATGCCGTGGATTTCATGTCTTTCGATAATATCAACGACTGGTCGTCTAGCGGCACGGAACTTCTTTTTGTGGATTCTCCCAAAATGCAAGGTCTAGGCGCAACAGGCATCATGGCGTCCGGTTATACGGAAATAGAAAGTCGCCGCTTTTTACTTTCTGAATTGCAATATGTTTCCGATGTCATTTCTCTGGATGTCTATGTGCCGAATCCTCAGCCGAACGATTATTGGGTAGGCAATTTAGGAATGGGGCTTCGGTGTTTTGATTCTGGAATTTCTATGTATCTGGGAAATGTGGATTTGACACATTTGTTCCGCGAGGAATTCAACAATGTGCGGTTCACGTTGCCGCCGGATGCGCTACAGGCGTTGAAATCCGACGCAGGGGAATGTAGTTTTTCCGTATATCTGAATGTGAATAACGGTGCTGGACTTTTCCTGTTGGATAATATGGGCTTTGTCAAAAAAATTGAAGTGGCGGGCAGGTAGAACGTGAAACGGATTTTGTGCATACTCTTGATTTATTCCCATTTTCTTTTCGGGGCGGATTATTTCAAACCGGAAAGGATTTCTCTTCCGATCAAAATGCAAACTTTGGTCGGAGAAACGGCGATAAACAACGTACTGATGTCCTATTTTTCGGGATCGCATGAAATTGCCGTTGTAATATTGGGAACCTCGTTTTGACCGTAAATAATGTGGGAATAGACATTCGCGGGAAAGACGATGTCGTCTTTGGTTACGACTTGGTGCTCGCTTCGGATTTCCAATCGGAATTGTCCAATATCACTGGAGGGGTGATTAAAGGCGAAATGCCGATTCGGGGAACCTTTTCGCTGCAGGAATTAAAAGATGCCTACGTTGTCGTGATGGATTTAAGCGAAGTAGTTGGCAAAATTTTGGAACAATATCACATAACAAATTCCCCGATTGTTTCTTCGCTGAAGTCGTTCTTTTCTCCGTCCAAAGGAATGGTCGAGCTTTGGCGTCAGAAATACAGCACGCTTTTGGACGCTTACGTGAACAAATTGGAAAAAAATTTGGACTTGGCGATTGTAGAAAAGGAATTGGCTTTATCCATCGGAGAAATCGAGGACAATATCTCCCTTGATTTGAAGTTGCGGCTGGAATCGGAGAGACAGTATTTTTGGATTGACGGTTTGGTTAAAAATTCTGATGTGCTAAATATTTGTTCTAATAAAGATTTTAAACTTTTAAAAAGCACCTTCCAAATCATGCCAAATCATTCACTAGCTCCTATTGTAGAGAGATGTAAGGGTGAAAATAATGATTATCAGCAATGCTTTGACTTGCGTAATCTGTGCAAAGAAGATCTCTACAGGATTACGCATTCTATCAATGCTAATGACTTTACAATAGGAGTAACAGTAAGAACAAAACAAGGCGGAATTGTTACAGTTGATGGAGAGGTGAGGTGACGCTGTGCTAAAATGGATGCTTTTATTCTTGCTTCTTTTCTGCTCATTTGGCTTTTCCCAAGAAAATGATCCTTTAGGAAAAAACAATGTGGATAGTTTGGCAATTTATTATGACTTGATCGCAGAAGAAAATTACGATTCCCATTATGGTCCCAATGTCGCCGGGATGATTGTTGGAGGATTTTTGATTGGCTCAGGAACATTTTTTTTGAGTGTGGCCATTAATGACGTTTCAAAAAATGATTTTGCGTCGGCAATTTCGGTAGGCTTCTTTTCTGCAATTTCTATTCCATTTTATCTAGTTGGTCTTCCTGTTTTTTTATACAACACGTATAAATTTGTCGTGCGCAAAGGCCATGCGAACCGGCGCGACGAATACATCGATACCCTCAAGCGTTACAAGGAACGGCGAGAAAATTCCGTGCAATGGACAATCGTTCCTTCGGTGAATCTGGCGAATGCGGGCGGCAGGCTGAATTTGCTCGTGGCGTTTTGAGGTATGGAATGATGCGGAATAAACGGATGCTGTTGTTTTTGTTGTGGAGTCTGTTTTGGGGATTTGCCAATGCGGAGGAAACCACTTTGGCGAATGGGGAGTTTCCTTTGAAACAGGGTGAAGAGCTTTCGACTGGCGGGGTGGATGACAGCCTATCCATCTATAACGCTTTAATTGTTGAAGAAAGTTTGAATGCCGACTATCGTTCGAATGTGACCGGCATGATTTTCGGAGGCGTTTATGTCGGGCTTGGATCTGGCTTGCTTGCGGGAGGGATTGGCCTGCTTAACTCTTTTGGCGACGAGAGCTTTTACCGTTTACTTGGTGTAACATTTATCGTCGTTGCTATTCCTTTTTATTTGGTCGGTGTTCCTATCCTGATTTCCAACATCGATGAGTATAGGGATTGCAAAGGCCATGCGAACCGGCGAGACGAGTATATCGATGCGCTCAAGCGTTACAAGGAACGGCGTGAAAATTCCGTGCAATGGACAATCGTTCCGTCAGTGAATCTGGCGAATGTTGGCGGCGGGCTGAATTTGCTCGTGGCGTTTTGAAAGGAAAAAAATTTTAGCTGTAGCGAATGTTTGAAATTCGCAAGGATTTATAGACATTCATGAAAACCTTGCAAAACTTCTAAACTTAAAAATCAAGAACCATCTCTGCAAGCCACCTTATTTTCAACGATTGAAGAAATAATTGATTCCAAGACAAAAAATCCAAAGACCAGATCTATTCGATCAAAGAAAAAGTAGCTAGTAGTTAGTCGTCCCTTAAAATCCCGCCCAGCCCGCATAACTATTGGGAAAAACTGATTTCTACCCTGTGAAAATATTGCAAGGTTTTCTAAAATATGAT
>NZ_QGHD01000043.1 GCF_003148885.1 Hallerella porci
AAATTTTAGAAAATAGCCCATTTTTTTTGTTTGATTTAGGCGAAAGTCAACAAAAAAAGGGTGGCGAAGCCACCCACACATGTTGATGAAGAGCCCATTTTTGTGTAATTTTTCGCTAACTTTTGCGCGGAAATATTAGCGGCGCTTTGCGGCGAGAACGATTCCGCCTTGAACCGCTTGAAAAAGGATGAGAATGTAGCCGAGAAGATTTCCTGCGAGAACTTTGTCAGCGGGAATTCCTAAAATTCCGGTGTATAAGGTCACGATGACCCATTCGCGGACGCCGATGCCGTTCAAAGAAATCGGGAGCATGGTGACGATAATCGTAATCGCATTAAAGACGACGACTAAACGAAAATCGAGAGAAATTCCGATGGCTTTAAAGTAACCGTAAGCGGTAACGAATACGATGAGTTGCAGTAAAAATGAATCGAAGAAAGAAAGGAAAAATTGTTTTTTCTGATTGCGGTAAAGCGCAAGCGCGGCTTGTAATTTCGGAATAAAATGAATGCGGTTCGTGATGCTCTCGGGTAGTTTGACTTTGTCCGAGAAGCAACAAAATAGAATGGCGAATACAGAAATCAAAAGGGCTGCGCCCATGCCGAGGGTAAATGAAATCGGAACGGAATAATGCAATAAAACCCACGGGAGCGAAATGAAGAAGAGCAAGAAAAGCATTAAAAGGCCTTGCACCCGCGAGATGAGAATGGCTGCGACGGAGCGCGGCGTTTGATTGAAACGTTTCCCGAGGGCGACGGATTTGACGACGTCTCCGCCGAATCCGCCGGGGAGAAATGCGGTGAAAAAATAACCGAGCGCAATGTAAGCGTAGAATGTGCGGAAGGGGATTTTCTTCCCTTCATCGAGTAAAAGTCCGCGCCAACGATTGGCTTGGATGAACATCGAAATCCATGTGATGAATAAAAGGAAGAGAAGCCACGGTAACGTTTGCGCTGTCCAATTTTCGCGGATGCTTTCGAACGGAACTTTGTAAAAAATGTAGCCGATGCCGAGAACGCTCACGAGTAATTTTAGCCAAGCGAGAATGCGTTTCTTCATGCTTCCTCGGCGACTTGCTTTGCAATTTCGATAATTTTTTGCGAAGATTTTTCCCAATTAAATTCTTGTGCGTGAGCGATCAATTTTTCGGATTCTTCCGCTTTGCAATTGAGAGCGCTTTGAATGACCGCAGCCATTTCCGTCGCATTTGTCGGATTAAAGTAATGCGCAAAATTTCCGCCGACTTCGGGAAGAGATGACGTGTTAGAACACGCGACTGGAGTTCCGCAAGCCATCGCTTCTAAAACGGGAAGTCCAAAGCCTTCGTAAAGCGACGGCAGCACAAATAAATCGGCGAGGTTGTAAAGATTTGCCAAATCTTCTTGGTTGACAACTCCCGCGTGAATCGTCAAATTTGAAATGCCGAGTTCTGCTTCGCGGTTTGCGCGCGTGCGCCCGTCAAAAGCTTTCCCGACTAAAATCAATCGGCAATTTTCGCGAGCGGGCATTTGGGCTAAGGCTTCTTGTAAAGTGGAAAGATTTTTGTGCGGCAGTAAATTGCCAACGTAAATCAATAATTTTTTATTGCGCGGAATGGAAAATTTTTCGTAGAGATATTCTAAATCGGCTGCGCTTTTTTTTACAAATTCACTGCCGACGCCGAGAGGGACGACGGTGATTTTTTCTTCGGGCGTGTGAAAGAATCGGATGATGTCGCGCTTCGTGCTTTCGGAATCGGTCAAGATGCGATTCGCGCGCCAAGTGGCGAAGCGGAAGATAAATTTGAAATACCAAAGGACAGCGCGGAACGGGAGAAATTGCGGATAAATTAAATGCGTCAAATCGTGAATGGTTACAATCATTTTTCCGCGGTAAAAGAGCGGAACATTGCAGTGCGGAATGTGCAGCACATCGGGCTTTTGCTTCTTGAGTTTTCGATAGGGAAATTTGAGCTGCTCTTTGTAGCCGTAAATGCCGCAGTCAAAGGGCACGAGAGATTCAAAAGAATTTTTGTAATCGCGTAAATCTTCCTCTTTCCCGAGGACGATAGAATATTTGACTCGAGGAATCCATTCTCGAATGCAAGTTCCAATTCCAGAACGGGTAATCATGCGGGCGTCTACTGCAATTTTCATTTTACAAAAATAATTAAAGCAAAAAGAATTTCCTAGAAAGTTTGTCAATTCAAAAAGAAAAGCCCCCTGGCGGGGGCTTTATAACAATGCGAAAAAGTTTAACGCAATTCTTCTAAGGCTTTTTCATCTTTTGCGATGATGTCCATTTGCGTGGCGAGCTTTGTCCGTTCGGCGTTTACGACCGCTTCGGGAGCTCCGCTTACAAATTTTTGATTAGAAAGTTTGCGTTCGATGGATGCGGCAAAGGATTTCGCTTTTTCGATTTCTTTTTCGAGACGAGCGATTTCGGTTGCAGGATCCAAGATGCCTTCGAGCGGAATGTAAAGTTCGCCGCCCGGGACGACAGAGCTTGCGCTGAATTTCGGCTTGGCAGCTTTCACCGCGACCGTGAGCGATTCGAGACCGCCGAGTTCGGTGATGATTGCGTCGCATTCTTTCACCGATTTTTCGGTTGCTGCATCGTCTACGCTTAAGACCGCTTTGAGTTTTGTTGCGGGGCTTACGCTATAACGACCGCGGACACCGCGAACGCTTTCGACTACGGCGAAGGCTTGCGCAAATTCCTTTTCGATATTCGCATCGATGAGGCTTGCGTCGGCTTTGGGCCAAGTACTGTTGATCACGCGTTCCGAGCCCGGGAAGAGAGTTGCGTTCAATTCTTCGGTGATGAACGGCATCACAGGATGCAAGAGGTCGATGACGCCGCGGAGCACGTGGCTGAGAATTGCCATTGCATTTTTCTTTTCGGCATCGAGAGTTTCGCGGTTGATAATCGCTTTCTTGATTTCCAAGTAGCTCGAGCAAACATCGTCCCACACAAAGCGGTAGAGGAAGCCGGCAAGTTCTGCAAAATGGAATTCTTCGAGCATCCGCGTCGCATCTTGAATCGTCGAATTGAGACGGCTCAAAATCCAACGATCTTCGAGAGCGAAGAGCTTCGAATCCATCGGGAGCATTTCTTTGGAAAGGGCGCCGGCTTGTTCCAAATGCGGGAAGAGGAAACGGCAAGCGTTCCAAAGTTTATTGCTGAAATTTCTTCCGATTTCAAATTTTTCCGAGGTGTTGATGACCGAGCCATCTTCTTGCTTTTCTTTTTTCACCGGAAGACGCACGTCTTGGTTGTCGGTGCAAAGGCTAGCCATCACGAAGCGGAGCGCATCGGTTCCGTATTTCTTTTCGATGTCCATCGGGTCAACGCCATTGCCCTTGGATTTGCTCATCGTTTGACCATTGCCGTCGAGAATCTTCGGGTGAATGTAAACGGTGTGGAACGGTACCGTGCCCATGTTTTCTTGCGAGAACAGCACCATGCGGGCGACCCAAAGCGTAATGATGTCGCGGCTTGTGACGAGAACGGAAGTCGGGTAGTAACGTTTTAACGTTTCGGTTTGTTCGGGCCAGCCCATCGTCGAATGCGGCCAAAGTCCGCTGCTGAACCAAGTGTCGAGCACATCTTCTTCGCGGGCGATTTTGTGGCCGGGGACAGCGTCGTCTTTTAAATCTTCTTCTTCGCTGCAGATAAGCCAAATGCCGTTCTGCGCTTTGTAGAAGTAAATGTCATCGCGACCTGCGAATGCTTTTTTCAAATCGTCTTCGGTTGTGCTTTCGTCGGCGTGCCAAATCGGAATGCGGTGACCCCACCAAAGTTGACGGCTAATGCACCAATCGCGTTTTTCCTTGAGCCAGTCGAGGTATTTATTCGCATAGCGTTCAGGGATGATTTTAATTTCGCCGCTGGTCACGGCCTTCATCGCATTGTCCGCGAGAATGTCCATTTTCACAAACCATTGATCGCTCAAATACGGTTCGATGACGGTCTTCGAACGGTCGGAGTGGCCGACCTGCATTTCGTGATCTTCGACCTTGATGAGAAGGCCTAAATCTTCGAGGCCTTTGACGACAGCGTCGCGGGCAGCTTGACCTTTTAAGCCTTTAAATTCGCCGGCGTTTTCGTTTAAAGAACCGTCGTCGTTCAAGATGTTAATCATCGGGAGCTTGTGGCGAAGGCCTGTCGCGTAGTCGTTCGGATCGTGCGCCGGAGTCACTTTCACCGAGCCTGTTCCGAAGTCCATATCGACGAGAATCGCGTCGGCGATGACCGGAATTTCGCGGTTCACAAACGGAACCTTTAACATTTTTCCGATGAATTTTTTGTAGCGTTCATCATTCGGGTGAACGGCTAAAGCGGTATCGCCCATAATCGTTTCGGGGCGAGTCGTGGAAACTGGAATGTATCCCGAACCATCGGCGAGCGGATATTTAAATGTCCAGAAATGCCCTTTGACAGTTTCGTAATAAATTTCATCGTCAGCGACTGCGGTCTGGAGTTTTGTATCCCAGTTGACGAGGCGCTTGCCGCGATAAATCAAACCTTTCTTGAACAAATTAAAGAATGCGTGGCGCACGGCTTTCGCGCAAATCGGATCGAGCGTAAAACGCTGACGGCTCCAATCGCAGCTCACGCCGAGACTTTTCAACTGCGTCGTAATGCGCGCTTCGTATTCGTCTTTCCATTTCCAAATGCGTTCGACCAAAGCTTCGCGGCCGATGTCGTGACGGGTTTTATGTTCATCTTGGAAAAGACGCTTTTCGACGACGGCTTGCGTGGCAATGCCCGCGTGATCGGTACCCGGAATCCAAAGGGTATCGCGGCCGGTTTTTCTGCGGTAGCGGACGAGAATATCTTGCAGCGTATCGTTCAGCGCGTGGCCCAAGTGGAGCGCTCCGGTAACGTTTGGCGGCGGAATCACGACGGAGAACGGTTCTCCCTTTCCGCTCGGGGCAAAATCATTATTTTTATTCCACTGGTCGTGCCAGCGGGCTTCAACAACTTTCGGATTATAACGAGTTTCCATTTCCATAATGCGCCAAATATAGATATTTCCCCCGAATAAAATTTGCGGCAATTTTTTGCGCAAGAATTTTTAGTGGACGCCGTCGGCATTTCCTTGCGGAAGTGTCGCATACCATTTCTGAATTTTTTCTTGAACTTCGACGGAAAAATTCGGTTTGTTGTCCAAAATTTCTTCGGCGGTTTCGAGCATTTTTTGAATCATGCCTTGATCTTGAATCCAATCAAACCAGCGGAAAACCCAAGCGCCGCTTTGTTCTTTGCCTTCTAAATTTCCGGCGCCGCGGTCTTGCAAATCCATTTCGGCAATTTTGAATCCGTCGTCGGTACTTGCAAAATTGGCGAGGCGTTCGTGTGCCGGGCTTGCATTGGGCACAAGAAGAAAACACCACGCTTCTTGATTTCCGCGTCCCACGCGTCCGCGCAACTGATGCAACTGCGCAAGTCCAAAACGATCGGGCGCATCGATGACCATCAAATTGGCTTCGGGCACATTGACGCCGACTTCGATGACGGTCGTCGCGACGAGAACTTGTAATTTTCCCGAGGCAAATTCGCTTAGAATGCGGTCGCGTTCGTCTTCGTCCATTTGCCCGTGAATTGCGCCGACTTTCCAAAGAGAACTGAACGATTCTAATTCTTCTTTCACTTCGTCAACGCTTAATGTATTTCCGACTCCATCGATTTCGACGCGGCTCACGACCCAATAACAGCGATTTCCGCTTTGCACTTCTTTGAGCAAAAATTTTTTCATATCGTCGCGTTTCGTCGGATCGACAAGACGCGTTTTCACAGGCTTTCTGCCCGCGGGTTTTTCGTTTAACACAATCGGCGTCAAATCGCCGTAAAGAGTCATCGCTAAACTCCGCGGAATCGGGGTCGCACTCATCACGAGAAGATCGGGAAAGTGACCTTTTTGCAAAAGCGCTTCGCGCTGATTCACGCCGAAGCGGTGCTGTTCATCGATGACGACAAATGTCAAATTTTGAAAAATTACATCTTTCGAAAAAAGCGCATGCGTTCCGATGACGACTTGCGTGATTCCCATTTGGAGTTCGCCAGAAATCGATTTTTTTTCTGTCGCAGAACATGCGCCGAGTAAAAGGGCTGTGCGAATTCCCGCCGCATCAAAAAATGGTTTTAAACTTTTGTAATGTTGTCTAGCTAAAATATCGGTGGGCGCCATCAGCGCGCATTGTTCACCGCTTTTCGCAATCGCGAGCATCGCAAGCATTGCGACGACGGTTTTTCCGCTGCCGACATCGCCTTGTAAAAGTGCGTGGAATTGCTTCTTTCCCGAAAGTCCTTCGCAGATTTTTTTGACCGCAGATTCTTGCCCGCGGGTGAGCGCAAACGGGAGCGCTGCTTTGGCTTTTGCAATGGCGTTCTCGTCAATTTCGCGGGATTTTCCGCGGACGACAAGACTGCGCCTCCGCACATTCATCCGCAGACAAAACGGGAGCAGTTCCAATTTTTTGAGTTGCATTTTCGCTTGCATCGCTTCGGCAAAAGTTTTGGGAGTATGCAAACGTTTCAAATTTTCGAGAATGTTTCTAACGCCTAAAAATTGGAGAAGTTCTGCGGGCGGTGAATTGGGAATTGTGAGATTGGGCAGCGCAAAAATTTTCGGATAAAGTGCGCGGAAAAAATTCTGCTCAATTTTAGCTGCGTGTTCGGCTTCGGTAATCGTGTAAACGGGTTCAATGCTCCCGTTAAATTCTTCGCCGTCTTCGAGTTTTTGCATTTCGGGATGCACGATTTGCAGCCCGCGATAATCGCTTAATTTTCCGATGACGCAAAAGCGAGAACCGACCGAAACGCTTTTGGACCAATGCTTGAGCCCGCGGAAAAAAATGAGGCTCACTTGACCTGTGCCATCGTCCAAAGTCGCAATGTAGCGAGAACTTCTTCCGTAAGCGAGTCCTGCGCGGCGAATGGTTCCGATGAGAATCGCATTATCGCCGGCTTTGCATTCCGCAATTTTATTTAAACGCGTGCGGTCTAACCAAGTCCGCGGAATATTATACAACAAATCCGAAACGGTAAAAAGTCCCGATTCGTTGAGCGCTTTAATGCGCTTCGGTCCAAGTCCAGGAAGAGAAGAAAGATCCATCGTTAAAATCGGTAACCGCTGCGAATCGCGTAAGCGAGAATGGCGAATGCATTTGCCACATTCATGCTCGCTTTGCGTCCAGCCATCGGAATTTCGACGCGGAGAGAACATTCGTTCAAAAGTTCTGGTGCAATGCCGAGTTCTTCGTTCCCGAGAAGAATGAGCGCATTCTTTGGCCATTCCACGTTTTGAATGGGAACGGACCCTTCGCCGGTTTCTAGGGCGATAATCGCATATCCATTTTCGCGGGCAAAGCGGATGCATTCGAGCGGAGAATTCCAGCGTTTGCTTTCGACCCATTTTTCGGTGCCGCGTGCGGCGCTTTTGAGCATCGCGTGCGAAATGTCGGGGGTATATCCCGAAAGGTGAACAGCCGAAAGTCCGAGACAATCAACGGTGCGGAAAATGGATCCGACATTAAAGGCGCTGCGTAAATTATGAACGAGAACGCCGTAGGGAATTGTCGGGAGAACGGATTCGGTGCGGTCGCCCGGTTCATTTTCCAAGTAAACATCGCGCTCAAAACCGAGACCGGCTTCGGTGCGAAATTCCTTGTAAAGTTCAATGAGTTCCGTTTGATTTTTTCCGTCGAGATTTTTTTCGGCGGGAAATTTTAACCAGTTGGCGTATTGCGTGTATTCGCTTTTGACTTGAGAAATATCATTTCCCAACTGCAAAATCAGAATGCGCAAAAGTTCAGCGAATCGCTTGGCTTGTGTCGCTTGGGCGAGGGCTAAAAATTTGCGCTCCGAATACATTAGTGCACCTTTGCGCCTTCGGCAACATCGCAAGTCACGGCTTTGCCGCTTACTTCCAAAGCGTGACCGTTCCACGTGACGATTTTTCCGCGAGCTTCGAGGGAGATTTTTTCAAAATCTTTGACCTTGAGAATGCGGGATTCAGAAGACGGAGAAATTCCGTTAAAGGTGGCGCGTTCACCGGGCTTTGCGCCTTCGGGCGGAGCGATGAGTTTGCAAATGTGTTCGGCATCGGTATCGCCGGCAAAGAGCATTCCGTTACTCATAATGCCGCGGAGCGGCGCGGGTTTTAAATTGGCGAAGAGGACGATCATGCGATTTTGCAATTCGTCTGCGGTGTAACTTGCGCGAAGTCCCGAACAAATGGTGCGCGGTTCTGCTTCGCCCGCATCGACTTTCAGCACATAGAGAGAATCGGCATCGGGATGATTTTCGACGCTTAAAATTTTTGCCACGCGAATATCCATCGCCGCCGGAACATCTTCGGCGTTTAACGGCTTATTTTGCTTCGGCTTCGGTTGCGCTTCGGGCTTTTTCACTTCTTCGACAATGCGCGGGAAAAGCGCTGCGCCTTCGCCAAATTTTTCACCGCCTTGGAATTTTCCCCAATTCAAATCTTGCACGCCTTCGAGGCTTGTGCCGAGCATCGCGAGGCCTTCGCGGCTCTTCGCCGGAATAATCGGAGAAAGGAAGCTGAGCGCAATGCGAACGGCTTCGGCTGCGACAAAGAGAACGGTCGAAAGTTCATCTTTCTTCGATTCGTCTTTCGCGAGTTTCCACGGTGCTTTCACTTCGAAGTAACGGTTCACAGAACGCACAAGTCCCATGATTTCTTCGACGGATTGCGAAAGCTTTACGTTTTCGAGCAAATTATTGACGGTCGCATTTAATTTTTCCGCTTGCGCTTGAATGGCTTTTTCTTCGTCGCCAAACGGAGTCGCGGGCTTCGGAAGAATTCCTCCAAAATTCGTGAGCACTAAACGGTGAACGCGGTTCACGACGTTGCCGAGATCATTTGCCAAGTCGCTGTTAATGCGGCGAATAAATCCTTCGTGAGTAAAGCTTGCATCTTGACCGACGACCATATCGCGGGCGAGGTAATAGCGGAAAGAATCAACGCCGTATTTTTCCATGTAATCCATCGGGTTTACGACATTGCCTGTGGTTTTACTCATTTTATCGTTGCCGACGAGCCACCAACCGTGCGCGAGAATGTGCGTTGGAAGCGGGAAGCCGAGGGCAAAAAGCATCGTAGGCCAATAGACGCTGTGTGTCGTGATAATGTCTTTGCCGACGAGATGATAAGTCGCAGGCCAAATCGTTTCGCCGTTTGCGTAAGTTCTCCGCGGAACGAGTTTTCCGTTTTCAATTTTCATCACCGCGCTCACATAATTGAGAAGCGCATCGAACCAAACATAGGTCACATAATCTTCGTCAAAGGGCAGGGGAATTCCCCAGCTGAGGCGTGCTTTCGGGCGGCTAATGCAAAGATCGTTGAGCGGTTGCTTCAAGAATCCGCGGATTTCATTCCAACGATAATCGGGAACAATCCAATCTTTGTGATTTTCCAAGTAATCGATGAGCTGCTTTTGGTAAGAGCCCATTTTGAAGAAATAATTTTTTTCTTTAATCCAATCGACGGGGCGATGACTAATCGGATCGCAGCCATTTTCGTCGAGTTCATCTTGGGTGAAGAATCGTTCTTCGCCGACAGAATACCAACCTTCGTATTCCTTCGAATAAATTTCACCTTTATCCCAAAGCATCTGCAGGCATTGACGCACAAATTCTTTGTGCTCGGCATCGGTTGTGCGGATGAAAAAATCGTAATCGATGTCCATCTTCTTCCAAAGATTTTTGAAGCGAAGATTGTATTCATCGACGTGTTCTTGCGGGGTGACGCCGCGCTTCGCTGCAGCGCGCTGCACTTTTTGTCCGTGTTCATCGGTTCCGGTTAAGAAGAATGTTTGGTAACCGAGAAGCTTGTGAAAACGGGTAAGAATATCCGCGAGGACGGTGGTATAAGAATGCCCGATATGCGGCGCATCGTTCACATAATAAATCGGAGTAGTAACGTAAAAATTTTTCATAGCCTAAAAGTAGAAAACTTCCGCTTCAAAGAAGCGGAAGTTAAGGAAGAATTAGGAACGAGAAGTTCCTTTCTCATTATAAGAACACGTATTTGCACACGAATAAAACCGCGAGAATATACATGAGCGGTGTCACTTTTTTCGCTTGTTTCGTGCAAAGATTTAAGATAACGTAAGAAATCACGCCAATTGCAATACCTTCGGAAATGCTATACATGAGCGGCATCGCTAAAAAGCAAAGGAATGCGGGAACGGCTTCGGTTTTATCGTGGAAGTCGATATCTTTGACCGCAGACACCATGAAAAATCCGACAAAGATTAAAGCGGGCGCTGTCGCAAATCCAGGAATCGCAGTGAAAATCGGCGCAAAGAAAATGGCGAGTAAAAATAAAATGCCCGTGACGACAGAAGCTAAACCGGTGCGCGCACCGGCGCCGACACCTGCAGAACTTTCGACGTAGGTGGTTGTGGTCGAAGTTCCAAAAATAGCGCCGACTAAAGTCGCAATCGCATCGGCAAGTAAAGCGGGTTTAATGTGGGGGAGCTTTTCGTTTTTGTCGAGCATTTTTGCTTTTGTCGCAACGCCGACCAATGTGCCAATCGTATCAAACATATCGACAAATAAGAAGGCGAGCAACACGACGATAAAATTCGAAATGCTCACGCCCGAAAAATCTGCGTTAAAAACTTGACCAAAAGTTTCGCCGAATTTTGAAAAATCCGTTACGCCAAAAGAAGGATAAAGCGAATAAAATCCTGCTTCGGGAGTGACAGTGTAAAAGCCCAAAGCTTGGCAAATAATTCCCAAAATCCAAGTAATTAAAATGCCCAAAAGAATGGCTGCGCGAATGCGCTTTGTATAAAGAATCGTCGTTACAAATAATCCGACTAATGCAAGGATTGCACAAATTCCTTCGGTATGAAATGCCGTTGAAAAATGAACATAACTCACCAAAGTGGCGTTATTGTTCACGACTAAATGCGATCCTTGTAAACCGATAAAAGCGATGAATAAACCGATACCTGCGCTCACGCCTTTTTTCAAGGTGCTAGGCACCGCATTAAAAATCGCTTCGCGCACATTCGTCAAAGAGAGAATGATAAAGATGATTCCTTCGACGGCAACGGCAGCAAGGGCGATTTTCCAATCGTATCCCATCGTTAAGCAAACGGTGTAAGCGAAGTAAGCGTTTAAGCCCATGCCAGGTGCTAAGGCAAACGGATAATTTGCCATAAAAGCCATAAGCAAGGTGCCCACAAACGAGGCTAAGCAAGTGGCGATTAAAGCGGCTGTCGGGTCAATTCCTGCGGCCGATAAAATGCTCGGGTTCACAGCCAAAATGTAAGCCATCGTCATGAAGGTGGTAACGCCTGCAATGACTTCGGTTTTGGCATTTGTACCGTTTTCTTTTAGTTTGAAGAATTTTTCCATGGTGGGTCCTTTTGAAATAAAATCATTTTCCTTCGAAACTTAAAACGGATTCGACGTTGTATTTTTTCAATTTTTCGCGTCCGTGAAGTCCTAAAAGTTCGATAAGAGTTAAAATTTTTTCGACGTGTCCGCCAAGCATTTCGATGAGTTTTGCAGAAGCTTCAAGAGTTCCGCCGGTGGCGAGTAAGTCGTCGATGAGAATGACTTTTTGCCCTTTTGAAATCGAATCTTTATGCATTTCAATTTCTGCAAATCCGTATTCTAAAGCGTAAGACGCCGAAACCGTTTCGCAAGGAAGTTTTCCTTTTTTACGGATTAAAGCGAGCGGTTTATTGAGCTTGTAAGCTAAAGGCGCCGAAAAAATAAATCCGCGCGATTCTGCGCCCGCGATGACATCGAATTCGACGCCTTCGAGTTTTTGAAGCAGCGAATCAATCGCTAGTTTAAAACCGTCGGCATTTTGTAAAATGCTTGTGACATCGCGAAAAATAATTCCCGGTTTTGGAAAATCTGGAATCGAACGCAAATAATCGCTTAAATCTTTCATCGTCAAGCCTTTTTAAAATTTTGCCGAAAAAATTAGAAAAATCAGTTGATGATTAACAGATCTTAGAACTTAGATTTTAGAGCTTAGAGATTTCTAAGTTCTAAGCTCTAAGTTCTCCGTTCTAAGTTCTCAAAACCCCGGTGCGCCATCATCTACATTTCTCATTTAAAAAATCTTCCCGCAGCGTTGCATGGACCCATTTGGCGGGTAAAACGGCACCATTCAAAAGTGCAATGCCCCATTTGGTGAGTAAAACGGCACCATTCAAAAGTGCAATGACGCATTTGGCGGGTAAAATGTCCCCTTTCAAAAGTGCATGGACGTATTTGGCGGGTAAAATGTCACCATTCAAAAGTGCATGGACGTATTTGGCGGGTAAAATGTCACCATTCAAAAGTGCAATGCCCCATTTGGCGGGTAAAATGTCACTATTCAAAAGTGCATGGACGTATTTGGCGGGTAAAATGTCACTATTCAAAAGTGCAATGACGCATTTGGTGAGTAAAACGGCATCTTGCAAAAGTGCAATGACCCATTTGGTGAGTAAAATGGCACCATTCAAAAGTGCAATGACGCATTTGGCGGGTAAAATGTCCCCTTTCAAAAGCGCATGGACGTATTTGGCGGGTAAAATGTCACCATTCAAAAGTGCATGGACCCATTTTGCGAGTAAAACGGCACCTTTCAAAAGTGCAATGCCCCATTTGGCGGGTAAAATGTCACTATTCAAAAGTGCAATGACCCATTTGGTGAGTAAAATGGCACCATTCAAAAGTGTGTGGACACATTTGGTGAGTAAAACGGCTTGCCGCAGCGAATGAGAAAACGGAAAGCCCGCTTCGCGGTAATGCAAGATCTTAGAACTTAGATTTTAGAGCTTAGAATTTCTAAGATCTAAGCTCTTAGCTCTAAGTTCTCAAAACCGAGCGCGGCTCCGGCGCGCCATTCCATTCCTCATTTCTCGCTCCTCATTTCTCATTTATTTTTATTGCTGTCCGGTAAAAGTTCCAACATAAACACAATATGCTGAATACGCGCCGATTTCGACAGAAAGCGGTGCCTTTGCGTTTTGCGGGCCCCCTAGACAAGATTTAGCTGGAGCTGGCCGGGTGGTGAACGGCCCCCGACAAAAGAGCTTGCAGCTACTCGTTCAGGATTTTCGAGGAACGGAACAAGGTCGTAGTAGTATCCAAGCGAGTGACGGAGTAGCGAGACTAGATTCGAAAAGCTCAACACGCGATTCACTTGCGCCTTGACCAGTTTTACCAACAAGTTTGCAATCATCACGACCCAGATTTGCGTCTCAATCGCATTGGCGCTTTCGCCGTAAAAGAAGTGCAGGGGGAAGTTCTGCTTCAGCTGCTTGTAGAGCGATTCGATCTGCCATCTTCGCTTGTATATTTCGATAACTTCGGCGTCCTTCAGTTCCATGTTGTTCGTAAGCAGCTGCCAGCGCTTGCGGGTATGCGGATCCACGTATTCGACCAGCCTTGACTTGTGAACTAGTTCCTTCCCGTTCTTCAGCCGTTTCCTGAACTCGATGATGTCGTCTCGACGGACCCTGGCATCGGACGCACCCTTCTCGTAACATTTTTCGAGGACT
>NZ_QGHD01000044.1 GCF_003148885.1 Hallerella porci
TGGTAATTACAAGGTAAAAACAAAACGGGCAGGTTCTTCGTCTGAGGAGCCTGCCATTTTTATTTTTGGCTATATTTTTTACCGGACACTAATAAAAAACAATAAAGAACTTTTAGATTCCAATCGCAAAAAAGCAAAAATTGCCGCAGAACATCTTTTGTCTCTTTTAAGCGATACACTTGAAGTTGTAAAACTCGAAGATAATCGAGTCACTTTGTCGCACGAATCCTTTGACCTTTTGCCGTTAATTAAAACGGTTACCATCATGGCAGAAATTAAAGCGGTTGAATTTTCGGTGACGATTCAAGATAAGTCAAATTACGATGTTTTTAAAAACATCATTTTTTACGGAAGTCCATTACACGTTCGCCAAATTTTACTAAACATTATCGATAACGCAATTAAATACAATAAGAAAAATGGAAAGGTGAGTCTTTTCACCGAATTGATTTCGAAAAAGAAAAATATCGCTCTTGTGCGCTTTACAATTCAGGACACAGGCATTGGCATGAGCGAAGAATTTTTGAAACATATTTTTGAGCCGTTCAGCCAAGAACACAGCGATGCGCGAAGCGTTTTCAAAGGCACGGGACTTGGCATGTCGATTGTGAATGCGTTAATCGATAAAATGCACGGCGAATTAGAAATTCAAAGCGAAGAAAATCAAGGCAGTCAATTTATTATCACGATTCCATTTGAAGTGACCGAAGGAAATTTGAACACAAAAATTGAAAATCCCGAGGACAATGAATTGAAACAAAATATTTCGGGAGTGAAAATTTTGCTCGTCGAAGACAATGAACTCAATCGCGAAATTGCCGAGACGCTTTTGCAAGAATGCGGTGCAATTATCACCAGCGCGGAAAACGGAAAAATCGCAGTCGATCAATTTAAAGAAAATGAAGCGCATACTTTTGATTTGATTTTGATGGATTTAATGATGCCCGTGATGAATGGAATTGATGCGGCAAAAGAAATTCGGAAAATGAATAAAGCCGACGCAAAAACAATTCCGATTGTCGCTTTAAGCGCAAACGCTTATGAAGAAAATGTCGAAGAATCCAAGCGCGCGGGCATGAATGCGCACATTGCAAAGCCTTTTAAAATTGAAGAATTGGTGAAAGTCATTAGTCAGTTAGTCATGAAAAATTAGGAGAGAAAAGTTGAGAAAGTGGCGTAGCGAAACTTTCTCATTTTTCAAATTTCTAATTTTTGTTTGATGAAATTTTCAACTTTAATCGGTGTATTTGCGGCTTCGGCTTTGGCTTATTTGCCAGGGGAATGGAGCTTTCCTTCGATTCCGAATTCGAACGGATTATTTGGAAACCCAGCGGGACTTTCGGCGTTTGATTCGCCGGGCGGCGTTCTCAATTTTGGCCGCGATAAAGATGATGTTTACGAATTTTCGGCGGGATTTAACGGCGATTATTTGGGCGCAACATTCAGCTATCATTCGGATTATGATGATGTCGACGAATCGCGTTGGAATTTAATCGCATCGCTTCCGATGCTCGATCGTTTTGCGTTCCTCGGATTTTCGGCGGGAGCATTTCGCAGTTCGGATTTTCATGGGACAGATTTTTCGGCGACGCCTGGCATTTTAATTCGTCCTTTTCAATGGCTTGCTCTTGGATTTGATAGTAAACATGCGGTGCAATTTGGGCCCGAGAAGCAGCGTCGCATTCAAGAATACGGCGCAACTCTTCGCGTATTTGACGGGCTCTCGGTCAGTTATGCGGGCGAAAATAAAGAAACGCATCGTTTACTTGTCGAAGCGAATTTAGGATTCCTCGATTTAGGCGTGCAAATTCCTATTCACGGCGATGACGAATATCGCGTCTTTGCGTCGCACGCTTTCGGACGCTCGTTCCAAGGAACTCTTGCGATTGATGATGATTGGAAGCCGCGCCATTTTTCGGTGGGCTATCACAGCGCGAAACTCGCCGACCCTTATGTGCTTTCGCGCGTTGTCCGCGTTCCGCTTTCTCTTCCGCTTACAGAAACCGAACCCGGATTTTCGCTTTTTGGTCGCAGTTCGATGAGCATTGAATCGCTGCGGGAACATTTTGATTTGCTTCTCGCCGATAAAAGTGCTCAGTTAATCATTTTTGATTTTACAGGTTACAAAGCGGGCACGGCAATTTCCAAAGAAATTGAACGCGGCATCGCAAAATTGAATTTGCAAGGGCGCACAACGATTGCGTATTTAGATGAATTGCGCCCGACAACTCTTCTCGCATCGAGTGCCGCAACGCGGATTGTTCTTGAGCCCTCGGCGCGCGTCAATTACCGCGGAGTTGGCGGCGAAGTTCTCTATTATAAAGGCTTCTTTGATTGGGTCGGAATCAAAGTGGAACTTTTGCGGCATGGCGCATACAAGTCGGCGGTAGAACCTTACACCGCAGATTCGATGAGTGCCGAAGCCCGCGAAAATTATACGCAGCTTTACACAGAATGGTGGAATACATTAACCGCGGATTCTCGGATGCGCATCTCGACGACATTACCGCTCGATTCTCTTTTGGAACATCCGAGTTTACTTGCGAAAGATGCAAAGCGCGTAGGACTTGTCGATACTCTTCTTTACCTCGATGAAGTCGCCCCTTATGCGCTCAAAACCATTTACGGTTTGGACGCTCCGTTTGTCAATGTTTCGGATTATGCGCCGCGGGCAGGTGTCCGCATCTTTGATGAAGATTGGCGTCCTCGTTCAAAAATTGCATTGCTCAATATCGAAGGTTCAATCGTCGATGGCGTCGGCGGTTATGATCCGCTGACCGGTTCGCGGAGCACAGGCTCGGCAGAAGTTTTAGAAGCACTCGGCAAGTTGATGAAGTCTCCGGAATATTCCGCGCTTATCGTGCGCATTAACAGTCCCGGCGGTTCTGCGCAAGCGTCGGATGAAATTTGGCACAGACTGCATACGATTTCGCAAACGAGAATGCCGGTGGTAGCGAGCATCGGCGACATGGGCGCAAGCGGCGGTTATATGATTGCGTGCGGCGCCAATGAAATTATCGCAGAAAAAGCGAGCATCGTCGGAAGCATCGGAATCTTTGGCGGAAAAGTCAGCGTCAAAGGACTTTTGGATAAATTGAAACTTCGCATGGAGCCGGTGAAAACGCATCCGCATGCCGATGCCGAAGGACAAGGCCGAGAATTTTCGCCCGAAGAACGCGAAGCGCTTCAAAATTATTTGGACGCATTTTACGATCGCTTCTTGGATGTTGTCACCGGAGCCACGCAACTTCCGAAAGATTCTCTCGATCGGAGTTTAGCGGGCGGTCGCGTTTTTACGGGAAGTCAAGGTGTGAAAAATGGATTGATTCATCGAATCGGCGGTTTAGATGCAGCGATTTCCGAAGCGAAACGTTTTGCGGGGATTCCCGAAAGTCGTCCGGTGCAATTAGAATCGTTACTTTCGGACGGATCTTACCTTTCGCGCAGTCTTTCGGATCAAATTCGTTTGCTCGATTGGGTCAATTCGGTTGAAAAAACGCAAGTCTGGGCTCTTTTTGTTTCGCCACCCTTGCCGTTTTAGGAAAATTTTATAAATTTGTCGCAAACACTGAGCTATGGTGTAATGGTAGCACAACAGATTCTGAATCTGTTTGTCTAGGTTCGAATCCTGGTAGCTCAATAAGGATAGGCGGTTCTTCGGAATCCGCCTTTCTTATTTTAAAATGCGATAATTATTTTTGCGAAAATTTTGAAGAAAATGAATTCGGGGAATTGCTAGGAAAAGTTTTGCATTTTGAAGAGTTGCATCCTCGGCAAAGTTTACAGTTTCCGCAGCATTTGCCGTTTTTTTTATCGCGGAAGATTTTCCGCAGGGCGAAGAAAACCGCAGCGCTTACCAAAACGAGAATGCAAATGTCCCAAAAATTCATCGGTTAAAAGCCGCAAAGCGAAAGTAAAATTTTGACCGCAAAGGCGGCGAGCCACGCGACTGCGCATTGAAAACCGACGACGAAAAGCGCATACTTTTTTCCGAGTTCGCGCTTGACTGCGGTAATGGCTGCGACGCAAGGCGTATAAAGTAAGCAGAAAACGAGGAGAGTAATTGCGCCAAGGCTTGTAATCGCTGCGTTCACATCGTCGGCAAATAAAATTTGCAAAGTCGATACGACGGATTCCTTCGCCATAAAACCGCTGATGAGCGCTGTGCAAATGCGCCAATCCGCAAGTCCTAAGGGAGCAAATAATGGAGAAATCCAACCGGCAATGAGTGCGAGAATGCTGTCTTTCGAATTTTCGACCATATTCAAATGCAAATCAAAACTTTGTAAAAACCAGACGATAATGGTTGCGATTAAAATAATGCTGAAGGCGCGCTCTAAAAAGTCTTTCGCTTTTTCCCACAAAAGTTGGCACACATTTTTTGCTGCAGGAAGGCGATAATTCGGCAGTTCCATGACGAATGGCACAGGCTCGCCGCGGAAAAGAGTTTTGCGGTAAAAGAGTGCGATGACAATGCCGAGAAAAATGCCGAACAAATAAAGCGCCGACATAATGAGGCCGCCGCGTCCGGGGAAGAATGCGCTCACAAAGAAAGCGTAAATCGGAAGCTTCGCAGAGCAACTCATAAAGGGCGTGAGAAGAATTGTCATTTTACGGTCGCGGGCACTCGGAAGAGTGCGCGTGGACATGACCGCGGGAACGGTGCAGCCGAAGCCGATGAGCATCGGGACAATGCTTCTGCCCGAAAGTCCGATTTTCCGCAAAAGTTTATCCATGAAAAAGGCAACGCGGGCGACGTAACCGCTATCTTCTAAGAGAGAAAGGAAGAAGAATAAAACGACGATGACCGGGAGGAAGCTGAGAATCGTTCCGACTCCTGAAAAGATACCGTCTACGACTAAGCTTTGAATGGTTGCGTTCACGCCGAGAGAAGAAAGCCCTGCGCTTGTCAATTCGGTGAGCTTGTCAATTCCCGCAGCGAGTAAATTTTGAAGGAATGCGCCGATGACATTAAAAGTCAAATAAAAAACCACAATCATGATGGCGATGAAGCACGGAATCGCGGTAAATTTCCCGGTGAGTATTTTATCAATGCGGCGGCTGCGAATGCTTTCTTTGCTTTCTCGGGGCTTAACAACAGTTTGCTCGCACACTTTTTGAATAAAGTCAAAACGCATATCTGCGATGGCTGCGCTGCGGTCGAGTCCGCGTTCTTTTTCCATTTGCCCGGTGATGTGCTCGAGCATTTCCGTTTCGTTCTGATCCAATTTTAATTGCGAAAGAATCAGTTCATCGCCTTCGATGATTTTACTTGCGGCAAATCGCACCGGAAGCCCTGCGCGTTCGGCGTGGTCTTCGATTAAATGGATGACGGCGTGCAGTGAACGGTGCACAGCACCTTGGTGATCATTCTTGTCGCAGAAATCTTGTCTGCGCGGGCGTTCTTGGTTCTGCGCAATGTGAATGGCGTGGGTAATGAGTTCGTCGACGCCTTGATTGTGAATCGCAGAAATGGGAATCACGGGAACGCCGAGCATCGCTTCCATTCCGTTAATATCAATGGATCCGCCGTTTCCTGTGACTTCGTCCATCATATTGAGCGCAACGACTGTCGGAATATTCATTTCCAAAATTTGCATCGTCAAATACAAATTGCGTTCAATATTCGAAGCGTCGATAATGTTGATAATGCCTTGTGGCTTTTCTTGTAAAACAAAATTCCGCGAAACGATTTCTTCGCTCGTATAAGGTGACATCGAATAGATGCCTGGGAGATCGGTGACGGTCGCGTGCGAAAATCCGCGGATAACGCCTTCTTTTTTATCGACGGTAACGCCTGGGAAATTTCCGACGTGTTGATTCCCGCCGGTGAGTTTATTAAAGAGAGTTGTCTTACCGCAGTTTTGATTTCCGACGAGCGCAAAATGGAGTGGAGTTCCCGCGGGAAGTGGCGACGCTTCTTTTTCGGAATGGTAAATGCCTTCTTCGCCGAGCCCCGGATGCGCAGATTCTTTAATTTCGCTAATGTGTTTGTGCGAATTTGTTCGCTCGGCAATCGGTTCGACTTCGATGCGGGCGGCGTCCATTAAACGGAGGGTGAGTTCGTAACCGTGAATTTCGAGTTCCATCGGATCGCCCATCGGAGCGAATTTGGTGATGGTAACTTCGGCGCCGGGGATGACGCCCATATCTAAAAAGTGTTGCCTTAATGCGCCTTTGCCCCCGACTGTGCGGATAACGGCGCTTTGACCGACTTTGAGTTTACGCAAAGATTGCATGCGCCAAATATAGCTAGAAACGCTTGGCCAAAGCGGGAAATTAAATTTCCAAATCGCCTGTGTAGCGTGAGATAATTTCGCCGTCTTTTTTGCAAAAGAGCAAACTGCCGTCTTCGTTAATGTCTAAAATTGTCCCTTCGATGACCGCGTTTCCTTCGACGATTTTGGCCGCGTTGCCGATGAATTGATCCATTTTTCGCCATTCGTCAATCCACGGGCGAATGCCTTCTTTTTGGGTGAGCGCAAAAGATTCTTTGAGCTTTTGAAGAACTTTTTGTAAAAGCGCTTCGCGGTTAATGCGTTTTCCGAGAAGAAGCATTAAACTTGTGACAGGTCGGTTGATTTCTTGAAAGTCGGATTCGTCGGCGTTGACATCGATGCCGATGCCGATGGTGAGAAATTTTTCACCGTCTTTCGTCAAAATTTCGGAAACCATGCCGCAGACTTTTTTCTTGTCGCAGAGAATATCATTCGGCCATTTGACGCTTGCATTCACACCGAGTTCGCGGAAAATTTGCGCAATCGAAATCGCGGTAATTTGCATAAGCTGCGGATATTCTTTGGGCGCAAAACCTGTTAACGGGTAAAGAATGTTGAAGTAAAGATTTTTCCCCGCAGGCGAAAGCCAAACGCGTTCATGTCTTCCGCGGCCACTTGATTGGGAATCGGCGACGATAACATCGCCCGCTTGTAATTCTTGCAAATGTTCTTTGCTATAGCGATGCGTGCTGTCGAGTTTCGGAAAAAGTAAAGCCGGCTTGCCCGAGAAACCGCAAACTTGCCAACTTTCAAAAGGAGATTCAGGAGAAAAGAGAAACATAATATGAAATTAGAAATTAGGAATGAAAAATGAGTGCGCAAAGCGAGCAAATGGGAAACTCATTCACTTCTTTTGTTCTTCATTTTTGGCGTTTCATCGGGTTTAAGTGTGCCGTTAATGCGGATTTATCTATCTTTATAATCTATGAAAAAGTCGTTGATTGAAAAATTTTCAGCGTGGTACATTCCGCTGATTTGCAAGCACAAATATAAAGCGCTGCTTTTTTACATCCTCCTCGCCCTCGTTTTTGCCTTTCCGATTCTCGTTTATCCCGGGCTGAAATTAGACGCTGATTTGGCGCATCTTCTCCCTGAAAAAACGCCGAGCGTTATCGCGCTCAACGAATCTTACGAACGCTTTGGCAGTACCGATCGCTTTATGATTGCGATTCAAAGCGAAAATGTAGAACTCGTCGCCGCATTGCAAGATTCCATCGCCGATTACATTCACAAAAATTGGCAGGGCGATTTCGTTTCGACGCAAGTGGATAACGAAAATCAATTCTTCAAAGATAACGCGCTTCTTTACCTTCCGATGAAACACTTGGAAGCGCTCCGTGACAATTTAGAAGATGTGCAGCAAGAAATTGGGCGCAAAAATGGTCCGCTCGTCGTCGACTTGTTAGGTGCGCCCGCCGAGAAAAAAGAACGCATTTGGTTTGACGCAAATATTCCGCAAGAACTCGGTCTCCCCGATGCAGCGCTTAGCGCCTTTGATTCGTTCTTCAAAAAGAAAGATTCGACGCAGACCGAAAAATCTTCGGAATGGAATCCGAAATCGACGATTCCCGCGCATTTAAAAACGCGATTAATCGGAAGTCCGCAGCCCGATAGCACCGGCAAAATTCTTTACAACGGCGTTGTCAATGCAAAACTTTTGAAGCCTTCGACGGATTACGAATTTGTGACCCGCATTCTCGCCAAAACCGATACGCTTTTACAGCATTTCAATAGTCAGAAATATCCTGTTCCGACGCGCTTCACGGTTGAAGGCACTTACGAAGGATTGAAAGAAGTCGATGATGTTGCAAACGATAGCATCTTCTCGTTTGGCATTAGCCTTGTCCTGATTTTCCTCCTCACGATGTTCTTCTTCCGCAGCGTTAAAGGTCCGATCCTCGTTACCGGCTCCGTGCTTTACGCTTGCCTTCCGACCTTAGCGTTCACCGCGCTTTTCTACGGGAAATTCAATCCGTTTACGGTTTTCGTCGCTTCGATTATTTTGGGAATCGGCATCGATTATTCCATTCATATTTTGGGAACAGCGCAAAAACTTTTGCACAAATATGCGACATTAGAAGAAGTACTCGAAAATGCGCAGAGTAAAATGATTAAGCCGTTTATTCTCGCAAGCTTTACGACGATTGCTGCGTTCTTAACTCTTCTCGCTTCGAGTTTCCGCGGATTTTATGAATTCGGTATTGTCGCTTCGACCGGCGTTCTTTTCAGTATGCTGACTTCGGTTTTAGTACTTCCGGTTTTTGTAAAATGCATGGGCGGAATTCCTGCGGCTCCGCAAAATTCCTTGCTTCCGAAATCTTGGAGCGAAGAAAAAATTGCGAAGACATTTAAAATCGCTGCGATTATCGGTTTTATCATCGGTGCATTTTCGCTTTACTATTCGCAATATGTGGACTTTGAACACAATTTGAAAAATCTGCGCCGCGTTTCAACCGAAAAAACGCAGAAGAAGAATAAAATTTCGACGAAGGTAACGCGCGAATCCAATAAAGCGGTTTCTTCGACGCCGGCAGCGGTGATGGGCTCTAAGCCAGAACAACTCGACAAACTTTACGATACGCTGATGGTGCGTTTACTCGTCGAAAAAGATTCGATGCTCGGCAGTTTTTTAACTCTCAAAAGTTTTGTGCCGCCGCAGGATTCGCAGGAACAGCGCTTGGAAATTATCGAAGAAATTCGCGACCTTGCAAATGCTCGAGTCTTTGACCGCGCCACGGGAGATGATTCGGTCAACATTGCAAATCTTCGCAAACTCTCGCAAGTCGAAAAAACATTTACCGCTGAAGATATTCCCGAATGGACTCTTGATTTTCTCCGCGAAAAAGATGGCTCTTATGGAAAAATCGGATTCATCTACGGCGACTTCCCGAGTTGGGATGCGAAAGCGTTGCACGCTTTCCAAGAACGCTATGGCCATTGGAATTTTGATGGCGAAAATTTGCGCACATTCTCTTCGCAATTCATCTTGTCCGATGTGATTGAATCGGTGAAAGCGGATAGTTTCAAACTCGCGGGCGCAATTATCGTCGTCATCATTTTGACACTCGCGATTTCTTTCCGCAAGCCGAAATTGTTCATCACCGGAAGTATTTCCTTTGGCATGGGTTTCCTTATTACGATGGGAATTCTCGGCTTCTTAACGCACACTCTCGACTTTGGAAAAATCAGCATTTACAATGTGATTGTGATTCCGATGACTCTCGGTATCGGCATTGATGCAACGATTCATTTTATCTCGGCGTGGACTGCGGATAAAAATTTAACGCTTCGCGGATTGTTGGATACGACGGGTCGTAATGTGATGGCGAGCTCAACGACAACGATTGCGGGCTTTGTCGGATTCCTCTTTACGACGCATCGCGGCTTGCAAGGCATCGGACATTTAGCGTGCATAGGCATTGCTATTTTCCTCGTTACAAGCATCGTGTTCTCGATGGGATTCTGCGGAACACTTCTCAAGAAAAAAGGCGAATAAGCGTCGCATTTTTTTAACGGAACATTCAAAATGAAAAGCGGATGCGAGTCCGCTTTTTTGATTTTATTTTTGCAAAATGAAAAAATTTACCGAGAAATTTTTCAAAATAAAATTATATTTTCTGCGTTTTTCAACCGAGAATTCTGATGAAAAAATCTTTGATATTTGGAATGGCTTAAGCTTGGTCATTCGCATTTTGTGCGGACTCATTGTTGGCGCTCTTCTTGGAATTTTTGTGCCGCAGGCGACGGGAGTTGCCATTTTGGGCGATGCGTTCGTCGGCGCTCTTAAAGCGATTGCTCCGCTTCTCGTTTTCTTTCTTCTCATTGCTTCGGTTTCAAATGAAAGACAATCGCAGAAACGCATTATCCGGAAAGTGCTAGTTCTCTATTTGCTTTGCACATTTTCTGCGGCGCTTGTCGGTGTCCTTGCGAGTAAACTTTTCCCGATTACATTAACTTTGACTGTGCCCGCTGCGCATATGGCTGCACCCGAAGGCATTGCACAAGTTTTGCGCACGCTATTCTCGAATATGGTCGCCAATCCGATTCACAGTTTGGCGAACGGCAATTACATCGGCATTTTAATTTGGGGAATTCTCATCGGCGTCGCATTGCGAAACGCAAATGATCACACGAAAAAAGTGCTCAACGATATTTCGTCGGGGCTTTCTAAAGTCGTCACGTGGATTATTAAACTCGCACCGTTTGGCATTATGGGACTTGTCTTCTCGTCGGTTTCCGAAAGCGGATTAGAAATTTTCTCGGAATACGGAAGATTGCTTTTGGTTCTCGTCGGCTCGATGCTTTTTGTTTATTTCGTTGTGAATCCAATTTTTGTTTTTTGGTGCATTCGCCAAAATCCGTATCCGTTGATTATAAAGTGTATCAAGAAGAGTGCGGTGACTGCATTTTTCACGCGCAGTTCTGCGGCAAATATTCCGGTGAATATGAAAGCGTGCGAAGAATTTGGCTTGGACAAAGACACTTATTCGGTGACAATTCCTCTCGGGGCGACGATTAACATGGACGGCGCTGCGGTCACGATTACGGTGATGTCGCTCGCTGCGGTGCATACTCTCGGCATTCAAATCGATATTTTGAGCGCACTCGTCCTCGGCATTTTGGCGACGGTCGCCGCATGCGGCGCTTCGGGGGTTGCGGGCGGTTCACTTCTTTTAATTCCGATGGCGTGCTCGCTTTTTGGCATTCCTAACGAAGTCGCAATGCAAGTGGTGGGAATCGGATTTATCATCGGCGTCGTGCAAGATTCCGTTGAAACCGCACTCAATTCTTCCACGGATTTATTGCTTTCGGCAAGCGCAGAATTTCGGCAATGGCGCCGCATCGGAAAAGAAATTAAATTCTAAAAAAATCGCAAAAAATGCATCACTTAAAACGCTTCGCTTTGGCGGTGCGTTTTTCTGTTTATGCAAAAGATATTCACGAAAAAGAAAAGCCCCGAAGGTTGTGTGCAACTTTCGGGGGCGTTTTTTTTTACAGTGCTTTGATTTCGTCAATTGAGAGACCGGTGACTTCGGCAATCGTTTCAACGGAAATGCCTTTTTTTAAGAATCCTTTGGCGAGGGAATACTTTTCTTCTGCGCGACCTTTGGCTTCACCTTTTCCTTCTGCGGCATTGACCATCGCCACGACGCGTTGTGCGCGGATGTATTCAAT
>NZ_QGHD01000045.1 GCF_003148885.1 Hallerella porci
GCTTTGATTTTGCTTTTCGCTTCTTCAATTTTGAAATTTCAAAGCTCTTTTTTTAGCTAACAAAAACTAAATGACACAGTTTATTTGACAGAACCGTCAAAAGAGCAGAAACCAAAACATTTGTGTCTATCACTGCATAAATCACAAATCATTTTCCTTTCCGCGAATTTTTAATTTCTCGATTGATTTCTTTTAAACTCAAATCTTGCACACCATATTCTTCAGCGTCTTCTCTCAAAGCCATAAAAGCTCGACTTCCTTTTGCTTTTACGTTATACGAACTTTCGGCTTGAATTTCAAATGGAATTTTTCTTTCACGAACAACAGCTCTTGCAAACACATTAAAAGCCGTCGTCGCATTCATTCCAAAATTTTCACACAACTTATCAAATTGACGCTTTAATTTTTCATCCATCCGAATACTAAATGTTGCTTGACTCATAAAATTACTCCTTTTTATATAAAATATAACCTATTGTGTTCAATAATAGCAAACCACCTCCCAAATAATAACCTTCATTACATAAAAAGGGGGGAAGCCTCCCCCTCGCTGCATCACTAAAAATTTCAAACAAATTAACTTCGCCAAATATTTTTAGTGATTCCGCTACCCCCTCTGCGGGGACACCCCGCAACGCCCCGAATTAAAACATAAAGAAAACTGCGCTGATAATAAGCGAATAAATTACGCCAATAATCACGCCTTTAATTTCATTTCGATTATAATCATCTAGATTATAATTCGGGCGAATTTCTTCAAAACGACTTGCCGCAACATGAGCTATAAACAAACTATATGCAATAAACATTAAGGTTTCAAAAATACAAAGAAAGCAAAGGGTACTGATATTTTCTGCCATATTCATAGTAAGTTTATCCATAGCATTCGCAATACGATTATCTATCCCCCTAACTATAAGAGTGGGGATAAAACATTTCCAGAAAACAACCCCAAAAAAGCTTTTTCCTGAGCGCCTTATTTCAGAACGATGCACGAAATAACTGATAAGAGCACCGCCAAAAAATGCCGACCACATAAACGATTCTCTTTTCGAATCATCTGTTATATCACACGCATTTTCTTCGTGAGATTCTACTTCTTCATTGGCAGCAGAATAAACAGGAATTTCTTTTTTTAATCGCTTCGCTCTTTTCTTGTAACTGATAAAGAAACCGATAATGCCGACTAGTAAAACCACCCATATCGAAGAAGTGGAAACAAGAAGCAACGCAAGAATACTCATTAAACTAGCTTCTGGAAAATAGGTGACCAAGTTAAAAACTTCACCACCAATATTTGCATTCACCAAAAGTGAATCATTTTCTCTAACATCAAGAAGCAAAGCATCATCGCAAGCAGCTTCTCTACAAAGGATTATTTTTTGTTGAATTGTTGGCCAGTCCGTTGTTTGTGTTTTTTCTGCGCGATTTAAAACCTGAATTAAATGATTTAAAGTTTCTTGATCAACATTCACGGGAACAGAAAAAGAAAAATCGCCTTTTTTTGTATGAACTACAAATTGTGATGGATACAAAGTAAAACCGTCACCATCATATTTTGCTTCGTTCAAAGATTTTGCAGATGTTGAATCATTTCCATTTTCACTGCAAAAAGCACTTGAAACAAGCAAAAGGAAAATCAATAAAGTCTGAAACAACATTCGTCTCATCACATTGTTCATGTTTTTCTCACTTTTCATCATTCTTACACTCCGACGTTATTATTTTGCATAGGAATATAAGAAAAAAAACGCTTTGTCTAGGTTTTTGGTAAAATGTTTTTTTTTGAAGCAACACCATTTACATTTTTAAGGACGACTTTTAAAATTTGAGCAAATAATAAGAAAAGTCCGCATTTAAAATTTTTGTAAACGATATTGGACTTTTGTGCGCCATGTGCAAAATTTCATCGAACGTTTTGTTAAACGACAACGAATTATTTTCGCAGTTCAAAGGCGCCTTGACGGAGCAATACGTCTTTCAACAATTGAGAATGATTCCTGATTTAGATATTTTTTATTGGTCTGCAGAAAATTTACAAGCCAAAAGTTTGAAAGCCTTTGTTCAAAAATACCCTAAACTTCACGGCATAAGAATTTCGCTTTCCAAATACAGGGAACAAGAATTTTTAACAAACAGGCCTTTGTATGCGGTAAAGTCGATGATAGAATAAAAATCACAGCGAAATTTCTAACCGAAAAACTTTCGATTTTTTGGACTTTTTCGGTTATGAAATATGACTAAATTTCGCTAAAAACGCCAATTTTTAAGGAATTTTAAAAACCTAACTAAAAAACTATTGATTTTTCAGACTTTTTCGGTTAAATTTTGTTACATGAATAAATTCTTAATCGAGCGCAATTTTTATTTAGAAAAGCTGATTTCTGCGATGAATCATCCGGTAGTCAAAGTCATTACCGGAATTCGCCGTTCCGGAAAATCAATGCTTGTTTTTAAGTTGTTTTATCAGCATTTGCTAAAAAGTGGAATTTCTAAAGACCATATTATTTGCGTTGATTTAGAAACGCAAAAGAATAAGCCACTGCGCGATTCCCAAAAATTATACGAGTTCATTACTGCAAAAATCGTCGATGACAAACGCTACTATGTTTTACTCGATGAAATTCAGCTTGTCGATGAGTTTGAAGATGTCGCTATGGGTTTAATGATTGACGACCACTGCGATGTTTATTTGACTGGTTCAAATGCAAAACTTTTATCCAAAGACATCAACACGCGCTTTCGCGGTCGAAGCGAAGAAATTCGGGTATACCCGCTTTGCTTTAGCGAATATATTTCTTATTTAGAAAAAACTGAAAACGCAGTTGACAAATCCGAAGCCTTAAAGCAATTTATGTTGTATGGAGGACTTCCGTATGTTTGCCAATTAGAAGATTCAAAAACCAGAATCAATTATTTAAATTCCATCAACACGACCGTTTTATTTCGCGATTTGATCGAACGATACGAAATTCGAAATGAGCATTTATTTTCGTCGGTCATTGAATTTTTATGTTCAAACATCGGTTCGTATGTAAGTGCAAAAAAAATTTCAGACACTTTAAAATCAAATGGTTTTAAAACGGCATCGGTTGAGGCTATTGGCAATTACTTAAACCACCTTTGTGATTCATTTTTATTTTACAAGGTCAACCGCTACGATGTCAAAGGGAAAGCGTTTTTAAAGACGCTTAACAAGTATTACATTTCAGACTTGGGACTTCGAAACGAACGACTCAATTTCAGACAAATTGAGCTTACGCATTCTTTAGAAAATCTAGTTTATCTAGAACTTATCAAGCGAGGCTATTCTGTTGATATTGGGAAAAATAACGAAAAAGAAATTGACTTTATCGTAAATGAATCCGGCGGCAATTTAATGTACATTCAAGTCGCATACACGCTTATGGGCGAAGGAAAAATGGAACAAGAATTA
Organism: Hallerella porci; assembly: GCF_003148885.1. Taxonomy (NCBI): domain Bacteria; kingdom Pseudomonadati; phylum Fibrobacterota; class Fibrobacteria; order Fibrobacterales; family Fibrobacteraceae; genus Hallerella; species Hallerella porci. The sequence continues at coordinate 3,437 of NZ_QGHD01000045.1, forward strand.
TCTTCGTTTAAAAACTTGAATGACGGCTACAAAAAAATCGTTATCACTATGGATAACGACCCCTTTACTCAATTAGAAAACGGCTATAAAAAGTTGAATGTCTTTGATTTTTTGCTCAACGAAAAATCGCTTGAAGAGGTTTGATAAAACTAACGATTTCTCGGGCATTGTTTATGTGTCATCCTGAGCGAAGCCGTAGGCGTAGCGAACGGATCTAGCTTTTCAAGTAAAAAGTCGCGGGCCTTTAAGCCCGCGACAAATAAAAGGAATGAACATTAAACAACAAACAAAGATGCGATTAAAGAAGAGGGCTTTTTCTACAAAGCGTTTCTCCACATTGACTATTTATTGCGACTACCAATTTCATTTTCATTATCATCTTTATTAAAATTTTGAACATTTGGAACATAAACCGGACGTATCGGAAAACCGACTTCTCGGTCATCGGAATAGACCAAGCTATAACCTCTTGAGTCAATGTGTAAATTGACAATAGCAGTGTCATTATAGGGGGTTGCAGTCCAGTAATGCCCGTCCTCTATAAAGAAACCTTTCTCATCTGTGTTAATTACACGACCATGGTAGCTATTGCCCGTCCCAGGTAAAATAATAGAATTCCCGTTTTTACCAGTTACCGTATAATACCCTTTTCCTGTTACCCTATTTCTCGACCATTCCCATTGGCAATTATCAATCAGCTCTCGCACTTGCTCCGCAGTGGGTATCCGCCAACCATTGCCCCATTCCCTTGCGACAATGTCAAATTTTTCATTTCCCGAAAATTCCTCTGCACTACGCTGATAGGGTTGGTAATAAAAACCAGCACCAAAAGGCCCGTCAGTCCCAAAATTAACATTTGACCACTTGGTGCCACTAGGGAGACCTAAATCGACAGCTTCCAAATTTTCAGGAGGTTTCGTGCTGCCAAATAATAGCGCACAACCACACACAGAAAACATAAACGCCACCATCAATGTGGCAAAGACCAAAGATTTTATTTTTGATAAATTCATAAAATATCTCCTTTTAAACGTGAATTCAATTTGCTAACGCAATTTAATTCCATAGTTTTTCCAAATGCACATCGCTATTCAGCTAAGACAGGGCGGATAGACTGACCTCTAGGACGGCTATGGAGACGATCAATGCCAGTCACATTTCGTTCCTCTGAATCAAAATCAAGAAAGTAGGCACCAGTGCTGAAACCTTCAACAGGAGTAGAACTCCAATAATATCCTTTACTGCCATTGCCGAGCAGATCAGATCCGTCATAGTACCCTGCCGCAGGAAGAAAAATACTATTGCCATTTCGCCCTGTTACTTTATAGCCTTTTACCATTTTGCCTTCGCTATTTTTTTGTGTAGTCCGTTTCCATTTACATTTTTTCATCAGTTCCACCATCTGCTTTTCCGTTGGCAGTTTCCACTGATTGCCCCAATTGGCAGTGGCAGCATCATATTTTGGATTTCCGGACACGCTGGAATTTAGTTCCTGCTTACCATAGGTTGAACTATTCTCTTGGTAGTATTCGCGTTTAGGCGTCGTCTCACCCCAAGCAAAATAATCCCCATAATCAGCGGGCGATTTTGCCCCTACATTCACACTTGCCCACTTGGTACCACTAGGCAGTCCTAAATCAACCGCTTCAAGACCATTATTACAAGCAGTCAGCATACTCATCGCCATGAGAACAAAAGTCAAAAACGTCATTCTAATATTTTTCATTTTTTAAATTCCTTAGTTTTAAATAAGCATCTCTATTCCGCTAAAACTGGGCGCACAGATTTTTGATATTTGTGATAGTCTGCACCAAAAGCGTTTGGGAATCCTTCGGTAGTCCCCAACCATAGATAGCTAGCCCGTTCGCTGTCGTATTTCGCATTGGGTTTATCCGAGTTAACATACACTTTAAGGGCATTGTTACCAACATACCTCGCAGGAGTGGAGCTCCAATAATATCCAATCAATAATCCACAGAAGTTTTCTCCACAACCATCTTTACCACTGCCAGCAGCTGGAAGAAATATTGATTTACCGTTTGGCCCAATAACCTGATAGCCATCAATATCATTGAATGTTTTCCGAATCCAGGTACAATTTGAACCTAACTCTTTAAGCTGATTTTCCGTCGGCATTTTCCATTTGTCACCCCAATTTGCCATGGCTGCGTCATATTCTACATTACCCGAAATATCCATATTAATTTTTCCAGGTCCATTTTCTGGTTTGACTGAGCCCCATGCAAAGTGATCTCCAAAAGCAGAATTATCTTTTGCGCCAACATTCATATTAGCCCATTTGGTGCCACTGGGGAGCCCTAAATCAACAGCCTTCTTTTCTGTTTCAATCTTTAATTTAGGAGGTTCTTTTACTTTAATTTTATCTTCACACTTAATTGTTATATCACCCCCAATTTTTAATTTTGCTTTATATGTTCCTGATTCTTTAGGGTAAATTTTAATTTTTAAACGATTATTGTCGTATTCTTCACCATTGATATACCAAGTCAAGCTTACTTTAGGATTCAACTCATAAGGGCCAGTCCACTCAGCAACCCATGAAATGCCAGATTGGCCTAAATAAATTTCGTCCTCCCCTTTTACGCTGCATGAGCCATATTCGCTCGAATCATCGCAAGCGGTAAAAGAGAGCGCTGCTGCAGCACAAAACGTATAGAGTAAGTTAAAAGTTTTCATAGTTTATCCCTTCTGTTAATTTTTATTTAAATTTGCCAAAGCACCCGTAACATCACCTAAATCATAGATGAAATCATCTTGATACTCTTGGATTAAAAAAGTTTGGATAAGATGGCTTCGACGCAAAGTTTCCAGCACTTCATCTTTTGAAGAAACTCGTTCATACCCTTCGTAATCAAAATCAATTCCATCTTGCTTGAAGTTTGCAACAATGTCGTCGAGTGATTTGGGATTCACTGTCATGGAAAATAATCGCGGCTGCAAAGTAGCGATTAACCGAACGGTCGCCAAAATGTAGTGTTTTGTTGTTAATTTCTGTAAAATTTCATCTATTTTCTCATAAACATCCCATTGAAGCTTTTCAGGCTCTAATGTCAAAAGGTGCAAAGCATCTTTAAGCCCAGAATCATCCCAATGTTTTTGAACTTCTTCTTTATCTTCATTAGAAATCATTCCATTTCCGAGCGATGCAACTACCTTCCCATTTCCCCAAAATTCATTGAAAATATTAGCATCCCAAGCACAGGCAGAATCCCCTTCTTTAACCTTTTGAAAAATTTCTCTCATTACTTTCGGACGAGCATTCGTATATTCGCCAGGCTTAAATGTTTCTTGATAAGAATGAACTTCGTGCAACTTACGTTTAGGGCAATTCATAGGATACTCCTTTTTGAAAATTTTAAGCAATATGTAAAAAAAAAATAACATTCGTCAATAGTTTTTATTATTTTCGTTAAAAATGTTGATTTTTATGTCGTTTTACGATTTTTTTGAAAATTCTGGTGGAAAAATTTGAGGAGAATGCTAGATCCTTCACTACGAACCTACGGTTCTCCGTTCAGGATGACACTGCATTCGTTCCGTGCTCCGCACTCCACTCAGGATGATATGAGAAAATCATACCGATTAGAAATTCCAAATTAGACCGAATAAAAAAGTGAAATTCAACCGAATAGATTGACTAAATTAGACCGATTTTGTAAATTTTGGCTATGGATAAGTCAAATTATTTGAAAAGAATTGTTGATAAGCAGATTCAGGCAGCTCTTGAAACTTTTGGAGCCGTCTGCGTCGAAGGTCCAAAATGGTGCGGCAAAACATGGACATCTGATTTTCATTCCCAAAGTAAAATTGAATTGGGTGACCCGAAAGGAAATTTTCAAAATCGACAACTTGCGCAAATGGACCCGCAACTTATTTTAGAAGGGGAGTCTCCAAGATTAATTGATGAATGGCAAGAAGTTCCGCCTATTTGGGATGCCGTGCGCTACGAGGTCGATAAACGTGCGAAAAAAGGGCAGTTTATTCTGACTGGTTCGTCAACGCCCTCGAGAAAGGGTGTCTTGCATAGTGGGGCTGGACGCATTACAAAAATCCGCATGCGGCCGATGAGTTTATATGAATCCGGGAATTCTAGCGGAGATGTTTCTCTGTTGGATATTTGCAACGGAAACACCAACGCAAAAATGACGGGAGATGTAAAGCTTAAAACGATTATTGAGTTGATTTTAAAGGGTGGATGGCCAGGAAGTTTAAATTTACCTATTGAAAATGCGATGGAAATTCCCAAAGCATACATCAAAGCAATCATTGATGATGACATTGAAAGAATAGATGATGTTAAAAGAAACAAGAGTAAAATGATGCTTTTGCTAAAATCGCTTGCTCGAAATGAATCCACTACAGCGACGAATAAAATTTTAAAAAACGACATCAAGGCCGTTGATGATGATGATATTGACACAGACACGATTGCCAATTACTTGGATGTTTTTAAAAGGCTTTTCCTAATTGAAAATCAGTCTCCGTTCAATTCTAAAATTCGTTCCAGCCAAAGAATCAAGCAAGCCGAAAAGCGCCATTTGGCAGACCCGTCTTTAGCAGCTGCATTACTCGGAGCAACGCCCGATAAATTGTTAAACGATTTAAATACATTGGGCTTTTTATTCGAAGCTTTATGTGAAAGGGATTTGGATATTTATGCCAATTCCTTTGGCGCTAAATTATTTCATTATCAGGATTACGGCAATAACGAAATTGATTCCGTGATCGAAATGCCAGATGGCTCGTGGAACGCTTTTGAAATTAAACTTGGCGCAAATCAAATTGATGATGCTGCCGAAAATTTGCTTAAAATAAAAGCTTCAATTGAAAAAGAACCCGGTGGCAAACCTCCTGCTAATTTATGTGTAATCTGCGGTTTGAGTAACGCTGCTTACAGGCGCCCCGATGGAGTTTTTGTTGTGCCGATTACGGCTTTAAAAGCGGTGTAAAAATTTTAAGTGAACTCGTTTTTGAAACTTTTATAAATTATCAAAGTCATTTGCGGTAAGGAGTCTTCATGGCAAAAAAGAAACAAGAAGTGAGTTTGGTGCGTTCATCAGCGGCGGAATATTTGACATTTATTGCCTCCACTGGCGATAGCCACGAAAGCATTGAAATGCGCTACGAAGACGAAAATATTTGGCTTACCCAAAAAATGATGGCAGCACTTTATGATGTTGGTTTGCCGACAATAAACGAGCATGTAAAAAAAATCTACGCAGACAAAGAATTAACAGAAAGTGCAACTATTCGGAATTTCCGAATAGTTCAAAGCGAAGGCGCAAGACAAGTTTCAAGAATCGTCAATCATTACAATTTGCAAATGATTATTGCCGTAGGTTTTAAAGTCAACAATGAACGCGCGGTGCAATTTCGGAAATGGGCTAATTCCATCGTCAAGGATTTTACAATTAAAGGCTGGGTGATGGATGACGACCGATTGAAAAATGACGGTTCTGTTTTAACAAAAAAATATTTCGAACAGCAGCTTGAAAAAATTCGCGAGATTCGAATTTCCGAGCGCAAATTCTATCAGAAAATTACAGACATTTATGCGACCGCTTTAGACTACGACCCGAGCGCAAAAGCGACAAAAAGATTTTTCCAAGCAGTGCAAAACAAATTGCATTACAGCGTTCATGGCCAAACTGCCGCTGAAGTCATTTACAATCGTGCCGATGCACAAAAAGAAAATATGGGGCTCACCAATTGGGAAGGCGCTCCACAGGGTAAAATTCACAAATACGATGTTGTCGTGGCGAAAAATTATTTGACAGACGAAGAATTAAAACAACTTGAAAGAATTGTTTCGGCTTATTTAGATATGGCAGAAATGCAAGCCGAGCGCCATATTCCGATGACGATGCAAGATTGGGAAACTCGATTAAACGGATTTTTAACTTTGTGGGACAGAGACGTTTTAAAAGACAATGGAAAAATTTCTGCGGAAATTGCCAAGCTCCACGCCTTAACCGAATTCGAAAAATTCCGCGTTGTGCAAGACAAAATTTATCAAAGCGATTTTGATAAATTCTTAAAAGAAAATCACATCGAATACATCGCTGACAATTAGATTTTGAAATTTTTTTGCATTTTATCGTCTGCGACGATCGAGCCCTGAGTTTTTGTAGTATTCCGATTTATTTTCATACATGCGGCGGTCGGCTTCGCGGACCATTTCGTCGAAGGTGTAGTTAGCGTTTTCGTCGGCGATAACGTAGCCGTAAGATAGCGAAAGCGACTTAATAAATTTACCGCGCCAACTTGTGACTTCTGCTCTTAAACGATTGCACAAATTTTTGCGTTCAGAAGGAACCACATGAAGTAACGCCACAAATTCATCGCCACCGATGCGGAAAAGTTTTCCATAGGGACGCAAGACGTTACACATACAGTCGGCAGCTCCGACTATCAATTCGTCGCCCGATTCTTTTTTTGCCCTTTAAGCGCTGCGATAAAGTTTCAAAATTCACAAAATTGCGAATGAGTTCCACCGACTCTTCGGCGGTGACGTGATCCATAATGTTCAAAAGTTTGGCCTGAAGCGTATCCAATCCCTCGGACCACTTTTCAATAAAACTATTGGTTTTGATGCTTTCCATCAAATTATTTTTAATATCATAGACATGCACCGAGATGTAATTCTCGGATAGAGCTTGCAAAACGGTTTTGAAATTTACCTTGTCAATCATTCGAGAATCCTTGCCATACTTTCAAAATAATATAAAATCAATAGGATTTTTCAATCCGGAGAAATTTTCATTCTCATTTTAATGTTTTTTCTAAACGCAACTTTGTCGCCTCGCGCGGAGCGCCATTTTGAGAACTTAGAGCTGAGAACTTTGAACTTAGAAATTCTAAGCTCTAAACTCTAAGTTCTAAGATCTTGCATTCCACTTTTTTCAATTTTAAGTAAAATCTTCTTTACTTTAGAGAAATTTTGCACATTTTTACTGATTAAAGCGTCTATACTCTTAGATAGGGAAAATTGTCCGTATCCGCTTTTTTGGGGGCGTTCCCAATGGAGAACAAAATGACGAATAAAAATTCTCGTCGCAGTCACGATGCATTCTTTCGCTGGCTTTTTGCCGATGAAAATCATTTGCGGGCGTTATTGAAACTTTCCGCGAAATCCAAT
>NZ_QGHD01000046.1 GCF_003148885.1 Hallerella porci
GCTTTGATTTTGCTTTTCGCTTCTTCAATTTTGAAATTTCAAAGCTCTTTTTTTAGCTAACAAAAACTAAATGACACAGTTTATTTGACAGAACCATGTTGTTGGACGATGAACTACTGCCAATAGCAATCCAGGAGCCGCCCTTGCAAATGTGTTCTACATTGCTATCAAACGGCTTGATTATCGTGCCCTCATTGGTTGCATCGCAAGGAATTTCCGAACTATGAGAATTTGAACTATTTTCAATGTTGGGACTACTAGAATTATCGCCACCACAGGAAACAATCAACAGGGAAAGAAGAAACGAGTAGAGAATTTGCTTATACATTAGTTACCTCCATTCTGTGTTTTTCCCATACGAGGTTTGATCTATATCTGCCATGTTCTTTCCTCTTGGATAAATAATTAATCCTTTATACAACGAACGGCTAAAAAATAACCATTGCCAAATCCATTTGGAACCCAAAAATCATCTTCCGAATCTACGATAGCAAATCCATTTTCTGTTCCGTTGTTGTTTTTTTCAATTGCAAATGCGGCAACCTCTTCATTTTCAAGAAAAAAGGTGTTAAATCCCTTCGCTCGACTATATACACTTGATGGTATGGCAGAAAAACCTGATTCATTAGTAGCATTACCACTCTGCCAATATTTATCAATATTGATTTTCATCTTATTCACAGCATTATCTCCAAGATATGATTTCATTTTTTGAAATTGATTGTAAGTAGGAAGTGACCATCCATCAGGACAAATTGAATCTTTTTTTTCGTCAGTAAAATCAGTTTCATATAATCGTCCAAAAATAGAACAATCTCCTTCTTCTTTACTTTTCCAAGCTCCCCCGCCACATAATGACAATCCGCCCCAAATTGTTCCAATAGTATCCTTAGGAAGATAATTAAGATTTTCGGCCATCCAAACCTGTGTGCCTATTGTTACTGTTTTATATATATGTCCGTCCCGAGGGTCTGTCAGTGTGTTATTTATTGCGTCATAACCATCGCTTAATGAAGATGAACTTTCTTCTGATGATGATTCTGGGTTGCTTGATGAACTGATACTTATATCGCTACTAGATTCAACTTTGGAACTAGAGGACTCTGTTTTCACACTACTGCTAGACACCTCCGAACTTGAAGATTCTTGAACTTCGGTGCTTGACGAATTCGGTGTATTATCGCTAGATGATGAAGCAATTGCTACAGATGAAGAGGATTCTTTTTCACAATTGGCTGGGTTTAGTACGTGTGTTTCTCCATCGTCGCAAAGATACAGTTTGGTTTCTTCACTGCTGCTAGATTCAATAGAATCTTCTGAACTTGAAGAGGATTCATTGTTGCCATAATTGGACGAACTGGATTGATTAGTTTCACTCGCAATGACGCTGCTGGACGACGAACTAGATGGATTCGTTTCACTTCCAAAGAAACTGCTACTAGATTCTTCGCTCGCGCTCAGAATGACGTTGTATGAAGAGGATGAACTGGATTGTTTTGTTTCATTCGTAATGATATTGTTGGACGATGAACTACTGCCAATAGCAATCCAGGAGCCGCCCTTGCAGATGTGTTCTACATCACTATCAGCTGGCTTGATTATCGTTCCCTCATTGGTTGCATCGCAAGGAATTTCCGAACTATGAGAATTTGAACTATTTTCAACGTCGGGACTACTAGAATTATCGCCACCACAGGAAATCATCAACAAAAGAGAAAATAAAAAGAAGATAATTTTCAGATACATTAGTTGCCTCCTTTCTGCGTTTTTCCCATTCGAGCAGTGTAACTTAGATGGATGATAACATCCTCAATCTTGGACAAATCAAGTGCATGATTAGTCTCTTCACTGTCATCTCTTGTGTTGTCAAAACCAGTGATTTTTAGCGTCCATGTTGAAATCGCCCCTGCACCTTCAAAAGGCAAGAACTTGTCCGAACTAAAACGGAAATCAAATTTCCCTGATTCTTGATGAGCTGTACTCGTCGCCATGGTCTGTGTTCCGATACGATTACCAATTTTTTGTCCAATTCCTTTCAAATCAAGGAAATTTTCTGTTAAAGACAACTGTGCATTTAAATAATGACCTCTGTAATCTGGAGCAATTATTTCTACTCGGACATCCCTGATTCGTCTAAAATATTGATCCGGGAAATCATTGGAGAATAAAGACTCTGGAATCGTAAAGGAGCAATCTTTACCGTCTTTTAAATCAGTCAATGGTTCTTGCGGGAAATTCAAATCATTATTTCCGTGTCTATTTTCTAATTCCCACAAACTTACCGGCCTCGTTATCTCCAGTTCATTCCTGTCATTTTCAAGGAAAGCCACTTCCATGGCATGCAAGTCGGCTAGGAGTTTTTCGCCAGCCAGCAAGCCACTATACAGGCCATCCCAGTAGCAGCCACTTCCCTTGATGAACGACTTGGCCGTTTTAGGATTTTCCTCGGTATCACCGATTTCAAAGTGGTAGCATTTTTCCGCTTTTCTGGCAACCTTTACTGCCAACTGGAAGAGTATTTTGTATATCTTGCCTATTTCGGTCTTGAGCCACTTGTAAAGTTCCTTGTTGGTGTATTTTTCGGACAGGTGCTCATACATTTCGTCCTTCAGCTCGATTTCCCTTTCAAGGTTTTCCACCTGCTTGTTGATGTAGTCAATCTTGATTTGGTCCACGAGCTTTTTCTTCTGGACGACCTTGATTTGGTTTGCCTTGGCGGTCTTCTGCATGGTCCAGGACTGCTCTGTACGTTCCTGCTCGCTGAGTAACTTGCTGATGGTAGAGCCGACCTGCTTCTGGGCAAACTCAGAAGCCTTGCTTTCGGCCTTATTGATGAGCATTTCGGCAATTTTAGAACCACCATAAGCAATGGAGTCAAAGGATGGTCCACCAAGACCGTTCATGATGGCTCCGATGCCAAGGTCAGGAATCTTTGCCGCAACGGAAGCGGCCTTACGGACACTTTCAATGCCTTCCTGGACTTTTTTAATGCCGTCCAAGGCCTTTTCGTACTTGGTTTCCTTCTCGCTCTTCTTGAAGAATCCAGCCTGCTGTTCCTGTTCGGCCTGGAGGGTTTCCTCTTCGGTCTCGGTAGTTTCCAGTTCCCGTTCCAGTTCTGTCACTTCCATTTCGGCCAAGGTCTTCTGGAGCATCAAGGCGGTCTTTTCGTGGTTTACTCGCAACAGGGCCAACGTCTCGTAATCGTACTTTTCGAATGCAGAAAGCAAGTCCCTACCCATCTGCTGGATGTCGCGAACAATTTCCTTGGCTTTTTCCACCATCACCTTGAAGCGGTAATAGGGCAATGCCGAGGACGCGTCGGCTAGGGCTTCGCTGATAGAAACTCCGCTCGCCTTTGCCTTTACAAGCATGGCGGGGTCGATGGGTGGTGCGAACAGGGCAAGAGTCCGCTTTACGCCTTCGATGTTCAGGCTGTTGCGGATTTTGTACAACCTGTCGGCCACGGTATCCCAGTAGCCCATCAGGGTCTCGTTGCGCGGCACGTTGAAATAGAACATCATGCCCGTAGTATTGGCCAGTTGCATGGTCTTGCCAGGAAGCAGACGTTGAGGCGTCTCCTTTTCGCGGCACTTGCCGGTGAGCATGGTGTCCTCGTATGTAATAAAGGCATTGTTCATCACATCATTGCCGTAATTTAGCAAATCTATGACCTTGAGTTTCGATTTATGTTTAGGGTCTGGAACTTCGGCACTCTTCGGGCCGAGAATTTCTGCAGCCAAAACATACATCTGCACAGCCAAATTAACCGATTCGGTAGTATCCTGAGTAAACAACTGATCACCTAGGCCTATCAAGGCATCAAGGTACTTCATCACCACATATTTCTGGTAGGCGACAGGCCTGTAACGGGCAATCATCTGCGGGTCAAAGGGGTCGTTTTTCCAGCGGTCCTGCAAAAGGAGTATGGCCTGGCGATCTGGCAGGGCATCGTGGGGTGTCGGGAAAGACAAATCCGAAAGGATGGATTTATCAGCATCCTGGTTTGCGAAGAAGGGCAAGAACTTCCAATATTTTGCCCCCTTGGGCAAGTCGCGGACAAAACGTTTTGTCCGTTCGTAGTTGGACAAGTCTATACGCGGGTCGAACACCAGTTGCAACCAATTCAGGGCCGCCTCGTAATTCTGTTCCGAGAGCATCTTGTCGGCCAAGAGCATCGGCACGAAGAAGAACAGTTCCCAGTTGTAGATAGATGTTGCCGAACCCCAGCTGAAATCTACCGTTGCAGACGGGTACGGTTCCGCCACTAGTGCAGTGGACATGTAGCTATTTTCAAAAAGCGTCTGGGACAAGTCCCAGGCCTGCCAGTCCCCCGCCGTGTAATAGCCCAGATAGACGCTGAAATAATAATTGTAGTAGGAATATGAATAATAGTAGCTATCTGAAACAGGCAAAGCTTCCGTTTCACGGTTATAGAGCCACTTTGTGCCGCCATGCACAAACCGCCTGTGGAATTCGCTGGCCTGGGAATTGGAAACCTGTTCCACGCGGTAATTGGCGATGCTATTCGCCCCTGCACCACCATCGCCTGAAACTGTGCGAATCAAGTAGGTTCCCTTGGAGTCCATAAGGAAGAATGTTGAATCCTTGCCTGTAAGCATTCCCATATTTACTGAATAGAGTTTATAAAGCCCTCGCGTATGGCTAAAAATGCTGGTTCCATCTGATAGAGTGAGATAAGCAACTTTACTTTCAAAAACATTCGCCTTCAATATGCAGCCTGTGGGTGCAAAATTGGAAACAAGGGTTCCTGAAGAATAAGGTGCATATATTGATGTTGCAGAATCCATTCCCTGCTCATCAAGGTTTATCGTTCCTATGGAGGCAACAAGTTGTCCATCCTTGAATGATCGTTTAGTCTCCTTTTTCAAGATAAAGGAATTTGCCGCATTGTTTACATTCTCTTGCGATATTCCATCCTGCTGTAAAGAAAGGGCTGTCGAACTATCCGAGGTTACGGGAATCGCCACATATTTGACATCGTCTTGATAGACCGAATAAATCCTCTTGATTTGAAGAGATAGAGTATCCGAATTGTCCGAGTCGTCCACGAGGAAATAGCGGTCTGTCAATTCCTCATTTTCTCCCAGAAGGAAATCCAGTTGTTCTTCGGAAACATCATAGACGGCCTGTTTACCGACTTTCGTGCCATTCCATTTCGTTCCTGTGTAACTTGACCACTTCAGCCGAATTTCTGCATAATACTGAATAGTTACTGCGGCTTGTTGCCCTCCAGTTTCTCCTGTCTTTTTTTGTTTTTGTCCTGCTACGACTTGTAACCACAGGATATAAAGGCGTCCGTTGAGGAATGCTGGCTGAGCAAAAGGACCATCAATTTCCAAAGGAAGTTCTTCCCACGGAGTCCAGCTTCCGCCGTACAGTGCCGTGGCCTCGTATTTGCGGTAATAGTAGGCGTGGGGTTCGCCACGGGTACGACCGACAATGTGGAGCGTGTAAAGGACTCCAGCAGCACTCCCGCCATCCTGCTTGCAAGCTCCAATGATATCTATTTCAGAGGTGTCACACACTTTTTTCAGGTAATCGCCCAGGGCTTCTGTCATGGCATTCTGGTCGTTCCCTATTTCGGCAAGGCGTTCCTCCAGTTCGAGGAAGAATGGTGTTTTGTCTTCACGCAGGTCGCCATCTATCCAGTTTTCGGGATAGAGGAATACCTTGCGATTCGCCACCCAAACCTGGAAATTCTTCATCCACTCCCATTGTTCCTTTTGGGTGTCATTTAGCGTGTAACTTCCTTCCAGTCCCATCAGGGCCCGTTGCACGAACAATTGGATACAGGACACGGCCTGAACTGTGCGTGAAATGGCCATGTCGGGTTCCATCTTCACGTCCATCAGGTAATAGGAGTATATGTCGTTTTCATCGACAAAGACCGATGGATAATAGGATGCCGTTCCCGGCATCTGGGAATCGTTACATACGACTGCGGCAAGGACATCCCGTTTCAGTTGCCGGATTTTATCGTTCACCCCCTGGATAAACTTGTTCCATTCCGAGTTGGTTTTAGTTTGACGTAAATTTTTTTCAAATTTTTCAACAGAGAGAGAATAGTCGACATCATTGGCGTCCAGCAACTTTTCCAAATCGCCCGGAAGCGTATTGGTCTTCTTGTAAAGATAGAGCAGGTCTGCAAATTTACACCATGCCGCAGGTGAGTCTATGTTCACGGACGTAATCAGACAACTATCTTTGTTTTGTTCATAGACGATTCCCGCCTTTGTAAACAACGCCACAGCGGACTCGCTTGAAATCAGGAGTTTTTTGTTGAGAGTTTCAAGGCGATTCAATTCGTTATACTTATAGACCTCTCCTAGAATCTGTGAAGACGCCGCAAAGGCGTAGACTACATTTTTTATCGTCTCGTACCTGTTAACATTGGCAATGGCAAAAGAAGACCAATTCCATTCAAAGCCCATATCTAAAGTTTGCGTAAACTGGTAGAGGGCCGCACAACGGAATATGTGATTGCAAAGATTATTGATTTGGGGATTTTCAGCAGAAATCTTCGATTGCCATACATCCCAGTCTGTTTCAGAATCATTTTCACTAGTGTGTAATGTTTTAAGCAAAGAAAGCAAGACTTCGGTATCTACTGAGAACTTTTCAGATAGAAGGGTTAAAAGGCGTTCCGCCTGTAGCTCCTCCGTCAGTTTTTCATAAAAAACGACTTCGTTTGATATAGCAGAATACCATGGATAATCCGATTCTTTACTAACAGAAAGATTCCAGAACAAGTTTACGAATATCGATTCGATTGAATCTTTATAATCCTCTGTTATTTCTTCGGGCTTGTTCTTCCAACTGTTGAAAACGTCTTCCGCGTCTTCCCTCCCCAAAGACTTCATGATATTCAAAATCGAGGTTTCGTAATCTATCGCGGAGACACCATCGACTTCTGTTGTCGCCATACACTCGTCAATGGACGCCTGTATAGCGTCACCAACCTCCTTGGCAAATTCAGCAGATTCCTCATCCGCCATTGACTGGGGATCGAGAATCGATTTTAAGTCACTAACGGAAAGAGAAGATTTATTCAAGATTTCCAGTTCATCGATGGTTGCGTTACAAAATTCGCGACTGCCGAAACCAACAGGGAAATTAATTTCACTCAAGAAGAAATAATCGTCGACAGAAAGGCCGTTCCTTGAAATCCAGAGATTGTATTTGTAAAGGATATTCAGGCCAGTTTCAAGAGCGTCAGATGCTTTTGGATAGGTCTCTGGTCTCCAGCACTTTTGCAAAATCAAAAGGGCATCTTGAAGTTCGATTTCAAGGCAAATTTTGGCGGCTGTTGCAAGCTGGTAACGCAACTTTTCATTATTTCTTTTCAATTCGTCAAAATCACTGCCATATTCGTCAAACAGCGAATCAATGGCAAAAATGCTCTTGAGATCGTCAATTGTCAATGTAACTTTGTCAAGTAAAATCGCAGCTTCCGTCGCCGTCAAGTTAAGCCGCGTTTTCAATTCCTGAATATCACTCAAGCCATCCGGATTACAATCCCATGTCTTGGCAACGTCTTCTGTGCTCCAGCCCAAAGTGGCACGACGACGGACAAAAACGGACAGATTACAGAAAAAATCTTTCTTCTTGTTCGGGTCTTCGAAATAAATCTTATATCCGTTTACATCGGCCAGCTGGAATGATTCTGAATCGACATTCAGCGCCGCTCCACACCCGGAGAATACATCAGATGTGAAAATTTCCGCAAATTCCTCGTATGTAATTTTCGCCCTGTCCAGAACAATGGCCAAATTACAAAGGACATTGAACCATCTTGTTTCAGCTTCAATTTGTCTTGACTTATCAGGGAAGAAAATCCCCTGATTTCCATTATCTTCCAATCCCCACAGCTTTGAAGGTTCGATTTGATTTTGGTCAAAATCAGTAGATAGAACGGCCTTCTGATTTGCTTTTAAAAGTACCGCATGATTTTCATCTAGATGTAATTTATGAGCAACCTGACATGGGTTCAGTGACAAATTATCAAAAATAAAAACGAGCCTATCTGCATAAAAATTTCGTGGAAGGCTTAACGGGAAACACCTGTCGTCAAGCACTTGCATTGCAGATTTGTCAATATCCAATTTCGAATTCCACTTGCACGGATTCGCCCTTAAATCCGCCACTGTAGCTTCATCAGGTGTCTGGTTGCAAAGAGGAATTGCCCGTTCTTGAATGGAAGTCCTGTAAACAAGACTTTCCAACAATTCGACGGCTAAATCAATTGTAGGAAGAGAGACCTCCGCATTGGCCTTTGTCATTAGAAGATTCTTCACATCGGGACGGCGGCTAATAAACCTGCCGTATGCGTGTCCCTGCTTTAAGAATTCCAACAAATCCAATAAATAAGCGGACGCACTCAAAATGGACTGGTTCTGAGTTCCCGTATTTCTGTTGATGCGCCCGAATAGAGTTTTCCAGTTGGCGAAATTCTTGCTTTTCAAGCGACTTGTCGCCACATTGGAAGTGCTGCTCAATTTTAGAAGTTTGGAAGCCTTAGGATTAGACGCTGTATTTGTTGCAGCGGTTTCGTTTGTTTCTTGCAGCCCTCGAGGTATCGAAATGATTGTATTGTCTGCTTCATTTAAACTTCCATGATACCGTTCAATGTCTAACGTAGCGTTTGCCACAAAATTTTTGGCAAGTCGATGGATATTTGTTGCTAGCTCCTTGTCACCCATGCCAAGGCCATGCTCTGCCACAAATCTTTCTTCATCCATCAGGGCAATACTAGAAGCCGATTCAAAACCATTTTTTATAAGATAGGCTATCGCTTCGGGATTATCGGTCAATCGATAAAGACGCTGTATAATCTTAATTTTCTTGATTTCGGTTTCGTCAGCTTCTGCCAAGGGACTTTGTGAATCTTGATTATGCTTAGCTAATGAGTTTTGCAGGAACAAATCTATGTCGGAACAATTCAGGTCAAAATCCTTCCAAGCGTCCGATTGGAGTTTTTGAACCAAGGCATTCCATGATTTTTCGTCATCATCTGTAGAAGAAAAGCTATTTTCAAATTTGGAATTTAATTCCGTCTGCGGAAATTTGGCCTTTAGGCGATCTTTCAAAGTTCTTACCGCAATTTGTTTTTGTTCCTCGGCAGTTGTGCCTGGGAACTGGTCAAGAGGAAGTGCCAATGCGACATCATGACACCAATATGAATATCGCTCTGCAGCATCATTAACCGCTCTACACCAAAACGCTGTAGTATTTGCGGAAAAATCATTTACCTGTTCATCATACTTTAGCAAGTATTCCAATTTCCATGCACCGAGTTCGTCATCTTTTGTAACATCTTTATCAAGTTTGGCGATAGGTTTATATTGACAATTTTCCGCATGGAGCAAAGTGTAGATACTTACTACTAAATCTGGATACCAATTGCAAAAATCTCCCAAATCAATCAGAAATTTCAAGTCATCAACTTCTGAAGACGAAAGAATGGAATTTGATTTTTCTTGCCTTTCTATTAAATCGCGATAATTGGATTCTGATTCAGTAAATTCATCAAGAAGAAGTTGAAGACGATCTTTAACAGAATTAAGACTTAGCAATGTCGGACGTCCTCTTCGTCCTTCTTTCTTTATTGAATTAGGAATAGCAGTGTCACTACTTTGTAATGTCAATTCCTTCGTTAAGAAGACTCTATCCATAAAACTGTGTCATTCACCACCAAGCATCATTTGAAAAATGATGTAAATTGAGGAACTATGATGACACACGAAGAATATAAAGAGATGATCAAAAAAGCAGCATCTCAGTTCAAAACAGGAAAGCCAATTTTTGGCAAAGACGGAGCAT
>NZ_QGHD01000047.1 GCF_003148885.1 Hallerella porci
GCAAAGACAGTCCTACAAGAGAACCTTGAAGAAGGTCCATCGTGACCAGCGTTTCCGCAATCACCCGAAGAACGGCAAGAAGGCTCACAAGGCAGATCGCAGGCTGAAGACAATCGCGGGACGGCTCGTCCGTGAATTAGAGCGAAATCTCGCCAGCAAGAACTTGTTGAACACGTACAAAGAAAAAATCGAGCTTTTCAAAAAAGTTCTGGCACAGAAGAAATGCGACAAGGACAAGGTCTATTCGCTTCACGAACCCGAAGTAAAATGCATCGGCAAGGGCAAGGAACACAAGAAATACGAGTTCGGCAACAAGGTGTCAATCGCCCGGAGCTACAGCGGCATCATTGTCGGCGCGGTCTCGTTCCGGGACGAGTATGACGGACATACGATAGACGATACGCTTGACCATGTTGAACAAATGCTTGGATTCAGGCCGAGCCGGGCAGCATGCGACCGGGGCTACCGCGGACAAAAGGAATCCGGAACGACAAAGATCGTAATACCGGACGTCCCGAAGAAAAACGCGACTTACTACCAGAAGAAAAAGGCTCACAAGCTTTTTTGCAAGAGGGCTGGCATCGAACCAATCAATGGTCACTTGAAGAGCGACCACCGCATGGGTCGCAACTTCTACAAGGGAATCTTTGGCGACATGCTCAACGCAAAGCTTGCAGCAGCAGCGTTCAACTTCAAGAGGGTCATGAGGCGCTTTTTTGTTCTGTTGGAATGGCTATACTGTTGCTTCCTTTGCCGGGAAGGGGTGAATAAAAACGGCGAACCTCCTTATCCTGCGCTCGCGAAGTGACTTTTTAAGGGTCAACTATTTATACAATTGGAACGCCGAAAAATCAACACATTATCCGTTGTTTTATGCTTTTTATGATTTTGCACAATCAATGGATCACTATTCTAGCAAATAGATACTAACTCGCATTAAGGTTTATACCCCCCTATTATAGCAACATCATCCCCACCCCATTTTTCTACATTCCCATTCCATGAAGACCATCGAAGTTGTCGCAGGCGTCATCCAGAACGGAGAAAAAATCTTTGCAACCCCGCGCGGTTACGGAGACTTTAAGGGCGGCTGGGAATTCCCCGGCGGCAAGATGGAACCCGGCGAAACCCGCGAACAGGCGCTTGCCCGCGAACTCAAGGAAGAACTCGCCATAAACGTTTCCGTAGGCAGCTTCATCTGCACGGTCGATTACGACTATCCACAATTCCACTTGACCATGCACACTTTTTACTGCACCATCGAAAGCAGGAACCTGACCCTGCTCGAACACGAAGCCGCCAAATGGCTGAACAGATCCGAGCTCCACACCGTCAACTGGCTCCCCGCCGACGCAGAAGTCGTGAAGAAGTTAAAGATCCCGTCTATCATAGACGAGCTCTAGTGATTCTTAAATCGGCTGCGGAATGATCGACCAGCGGCCAGCATGCTATTGTCCGCATCATATTTGCCATTCAAAAATTTCGGGATTTCGACAAGCGTGAAAGTCTGTTTCTTACTGCAACTTCGAACGAGCCCCCGACCTTTTCTCCATTTTTTCAAACTTGGCACCAATCCACATTTTTGCCTAGACTGTCCTGAAGTCAAGTCGTCAATGCACAACAAATCACAAAGTCTCAAAAGTTTCGTTTCACATTACAATTATCATTGTTTTATAAATCTTATTTAATTACACAAGAATTACTCACTCGATTCATAATCGTTTCGGCTTTTTCTTTTTCCTTGCAAAGCCACTGCATTATGCCAGCACCGCATTTTTCAAGAGTTTCTTCATCATAACCACAGCTATTGAGGCACGCCACCATCAACTTATATTCAACTGTTATATCTAAACGTTCCTTGCAGACCAATTTATCCACAACGGCAACTCCAACAGCGGCCCCGGCAATAGCAGCACCAGCTCCCGTTAAAAGTTTTCCCCATTTACTTTCTTTAGGCTGAATTTCTGGATTTTTAGGTTGTTCATTAACAACAGGTTCGGAGGCAACATTTGCAACTTCATTGGCACTTTCTTCACGCACAAGCTCTTCCACATTTTCAACGACTGGAGCGGCATTCGGCGTTTCAATGACCGGCTGAATTTCCGGAGCCGACTTTTCTTCTACACTCGCGGGCGCAGCAGCGTTCTTTTCGGCATTCAGATTCAACAAAATCTGGCGCTGTTCACGCAACATAGCAAAAACAGAATCCACCAGAGAATCCTTGTTAATCGGAGCTTTCCAACCCTTGTAAAGGGAATCTCGGTAAGCCTCGTCTGTCAAGCATTTAGAAGCCTTGATAACACATTCTCTCTTTTGATCGTCGCAAGAGGTTAGCAAGGCTACAACTAAGATAAAGCAAATTAACAATAATTTTTTCATAATCTAAAAATCAAATTCATCCCTTCCGTTTTCATCTTTCATCCCGGAAAAGAGCTGATTCTCCTTTTCTTGTTTAATGGGTCCAATCACTTCTTTTCTAAAGCGATTATATCTATCCAGGCCAATATTTTCAATAAGCCATTGATCAGCCTTTGGGCAATCTTTAGCCATTAAAAATTGTTTCAGTTTTTCAAAGAAGGCAATCGCTTGTTCAAGCCTTTTAGGGTCCGGCTGATCCGCCTTCAATTCGCTTTCC
Organism: Hallerella porci; assembly: GCF_003148885.1. NCBI lineage: Bacteria > Pseudomonadati > Fibrobacterota > Fibrobacteria > Fibrobacterales > Fibrobacteraceae > Hallerella > Hallerella porci. The sequence goes on from NZ_QGHD01000047.1 coordinate 2,636, forward strand.
GAAGGCTTATCGTTTTTCGGTCGCTTCTTCCAATATTTTTTCTCGACGCAATTGTCATAAGAAAATTCATCGTAATCGCTTTTTACGCTGAACTTTTTGCTTGAGGACTTCTTTTCGCTAGCGTCTTTAGGATTTTCTCTATAGTATTCCTTGACCGCTTCGGCGTACTTCTTTTCACGAGCTTTAAGCATATCATCAAGCTCGTTTCGCAGATTTCGCCATTGTTGAACTTTGTCGGTCATAATCACTTCACTCAAATTAATATCTATACCTATAAGAATTTCCTATCGGACAAGAATATTCTAAATCATTCATAGAGTCTAAATAATCTTTCTTTTCTTTACATTCAAATTCTTTAATTTTTTCGGCACATTTATCAATGCGGTCAGAACCACAAGAACGTACACAGGCCTGCATCAAATAGTATTCTTCTTCAAGAGTGAAATATGCACAATGAGTATCGGCATCATCCACAGCGACACCTGCGCCAACACCAATTCCACCAGCGGCAAGCCCGGCAGCTACAATAGCGGCTCCCTTAACACTCTTTTTTTTAGCCACTTCATTCACCTTCATATTATCAACTTTACCTTTTATGGTGGTCTTTATTTTTTCACTTTTTGCATGTGCCATTCTAATCGTTTGATTCGCCGCTCTTTTTGTTGCTGACGTTCCACGCTGAGCAGTATGAATTACAGACTCTTTCGCCTTATCAGCAGCGGCTTTCGCCCTTTTTAGAATTTCCTCACGGCCTTCTTTTGTCGAAAGGCCGCTATCATCAGCAACTTCTTGAACAGTATCCTTGATAAGCGTTCGTGCCTTTTGGACTTTTTCCTTGATTTGATCTATAAAAGGATTTTTTTCGTTCATAAAATTTCCTTGAGGGACAAAAATAATTTTTTTCCACATTAAAAAATCAAGGCTATTGGCGAAATTTGCCCCAAACCGCCAATTTTAGCGAAAAAAAACGCCATTTTTCCACATTTTTCTTTGTCCCTTTTTGTCCCTTTTAGGGTTTCTACATCTGCAAACGAAGGCGGGAAAATCCCTCCTGACTCAAAAAAAAGAGAGGACATTTTATGAGGAATCTTGGAACAACGCTTACGCAGCATTCTTATAGCGCCAGCTTCGGCAGACTCGGCAGAACTTCGGACAACAAAACCGTCGCCATCCTGACTCAAATCAGAGACGAAGAAGGCAACCCTCTCGCCGACCATGTCTGGGTGAAACTCCAGAATTTTTGCTTTGACAACGCCCCGCTAAAAAAAGGTGAACGAATATTCTTTTCCGCCGAGCCTTATCGCTACATCAAGGGCATTTACAAGAGCAGAGCCATCAAGACACTGCAATCTGACATCGGACTCAGAAACGTCATTTTTTTTGACCGTGAATGTCAGAAAAACTGACATCAAAGTTAAAAAAAAGAGACAGTCCCTCGTTCTGCGTCATAAAATCAAACATCAACAAGGAGCAGACTAATGAACTTCGAAAGCACCGCCAAAGCAATCCTGAAAATCAGGAACAGCAACAATCTCACCCAAGACGAATTCGCACGCAAGCTAAACGTTTCACGCCCGACCGTATCCAACTGGGAACTCGCCAAATGTATTCCGACAACCGAGCAGATTATGAGAATCCATGAAGCATTCCATGTCAGTGCCGATGAAATTCTTCAGATTAAAAAGAACACCATTTTCGTCATAGACACCTGCGCCATACTCAACCGTCCAAGAATCATCAATCAGCTTCTCGGAAACGAAAGCATTAGCCAGGTTATCATCCCCGACACCGTTATTTCCGAGCTCAATTATCAAAAGGATCATGGGCAAAAACAGCTAGCATGGCTCGCCATGGTTACAATCGAGAAGTTCTGCAAGGAATACCCGCACAAGATTTCCATACTTCATGAAGAAAATGCTAGCGGCATCAACGATCAGAAAATCATCTTTGCAGCAACGCAAGTCGCCAAGCGCAACATCCACAGCACAGTGTATATGCTTACGAACGATGTTTTCTTTTCTCTTGTCGAGAATAAGTTGCGCAATCTTGAGGTTTTGAATTTACAAGACTTTGAAGAAAAGTTTCCTCTCAACGCCAACTGTTTTAACAGAGAGGCTTCATTCCGCTTTTTTGAAGAAGTTAAAGCAGGAAACTTCAAGGCCGCTCAAATAGCCTTAAGCAAAGGAGCAAATCCCAACTTCATCCATCCTGAATCAGGCTATACCCCGCTCATCCAAGCCGTCCGTAACAGAGATAAATCCATGGTTGAATTTATTGCAAACCACCCAAAAACAAACTGCAATCTTTGTGACGAAGCCAAATACCGACTCCCCGCCATCAGCCACGCAGTTCAACTTGGAGAAATGACACTTGTTAAAACACTCGTAGAAGCAGGTGCTGATATTGACTGTCAGTCTCAAGGAAAAAATCATGGCAATACGGCACTCATGATTTCAGCATGGCATGGGAAACAAGACTTTGTCCAATATTTCTGTCAGAATGGAGCTTGCGCAAACCAGCAGGATTCCAACGGGTTCACAGCTCTTATCAAGGCCAGCATCAAAAAACAAGTGTCCTGCGTCAGATTTCTTTATCCACTAACTGATTCGAGAATCAGAAGTTTCGAAGGACTCACCGCAAAAGACTACGCCATCAAAAGTCACAACTCAGAACTCTTGAACATTTTTAAGGAAGCTTAATCATGATTGACCGCGTCTGCATTTCTCTCTCTAGCAAATGCCAACTTCGTTGTACCTACTGCCATTTCGACACGCATATTGATAAAAAAAGCGTTCTTGAAATCGGCGAAACCAGTGCCAAGAAAATTATCCATAACCTTCTGAACTACGCAACAGCTCATCAAGGCCATATAAAGATTGGACTCGTTGGTTCCGGTGAACCCCTGTTGCGCTTCAACCTCATCAAAGCCATTATCGAAATGGTAAAAGTCGTAGACAAGGAGCGCCTTTTAAGCTTTTACACCATTTCAAACGGGATGCATTTCAATGAGGATATCCGCCAATTCTTTTACGAGAACCGCAACACCATCAAGCTCTGCTTTTCAATTGACGGATACGAATTCATCCATGACTTGTGCCGCGTAAATGCAACCGGGAAAGGATCTTTTGCAACCATCATGCAATCTGTAGAACTCTATAAAAAGATGTTTGGAGAAGCCCCCTCTGTAAACGCCACAGTCCACCGCGAAACGTTACGCCATGCCGAGAGCGTTTTAAACTTTTTCGAAGAAAACTTCAAGAACGTCACGTTTTCAAGACTTGTTGATGTTGAATCTCCGCATTTGTTCATCAGCAAAAAAGACTTCCAGGAATTTCTGCAACTTGCCCAGGCCCACAAGCTTGAAATGAGGCAGTTCAAAGCCAAGAAATACGACTGCACCATGTACGGCCAACTTTGCGGTGTCGGGCGCACCAACATCTATTTCGACAACGGAAAAGTTTACCCCTGCGGACGATTCGTCGGGAACTCCAAATACGAACTCGGCAACGCAACAGACCCTATTGACGAAATTGAACGTTATATGGTCACCCACATTACCCCATGCGCTGATGGTCAGTGCTATTACGACAACCTCTAAAAGGATACCTATATGAAGTACGCGATCTATGGAATCTCCTGCTGTGGCAAGGACACATTTATAAAGAAACTCCTCGAATCCGGTAAATTCGAAGGCTACGAACACCCCAAAGGCTCGGAATCCCTAAACACCATTGCTTTAAACTCCTTTGGAAAAAATTTCAAGGAACTTTCTGCAAGCGAAAAAGACGATATCCGCGCCGAATACGCCCAAAAGCTTATGCAAAAGGAAAACATCTTTGCAGATGGTCATTACTGTTTCCCTAAAGACGGCAAGTACGAAATCGTATTCACAAAAAAAGATGCGGAATGCTATGACTCATTTTTCTATCTGAAAGCAAAACCGGAAGATGTCAAAAACCGCATCCAGAACTCTGCAAAGAACCAAAAATTTGCAAACCTTTCTGCAAGCGACATTGAAGCATGGCAAAAGAATGAAATCAGTGAACTTCGCGATATCTGCTTCAAAATCAACAAGGACTTCATCGTTCTTGACAGCGATTTTGAAAGCACCATCGTCTTCATTGAAGCCTACACGACAAACTACAGGACGCGCAACAGCTATCAGCAGGCAATCCGTCTTGCCGAGATTTGCAAAAGCAAAGCCTCTAGGGAAAAGATTGCGCTGTTTGACTGCGACAGAACCATCGTCAAAGAAGACACCGGAACGGACTATTTCAAAGCAAACGGAGCCTCCTTGGAAAAAGTCAAGGAAATTTTTGCTGATGACATTTATTCACAATATCAGTTTTGGAAATATAACCAACTGCACAAGAATTTTACGGTGCAACCCTCCACCAATCAATTCCATTTCAACACCCTTGTGATTGAAAAAATCAGCGAACTCCGCAATAACGGTTACTTCATTGTCGGAGTCACTTCAGGAATCAGCGCCATTTGGCAGCAAATTTTCAGAGAACACGACATCGTTGATCTGATGGTGAGTAGCGACGAAACCTTGGGCATAACGATTTCCGATTTTGTCAAGGGATATCTCGCCCAAAACATTGCTCACGACCACGAAGTTTTCGCCTGCGGTGACAGCTTGACCGACATCTATATGTTGGAAGCGGCCTCTATGCAGGGCGTCATCTATGCACCGGGAAAAACACGCTCTTCCGTGCAGGAATATCTGAACACCCATCCCGAAACAAAAATCAAACAATTCAAACAAAACCCCAATCAGTATAACAACATCGAAGGTGTCTAATGATTAACGCATTGACCGAAGCCAAGAACAACGAAAGCATCAACGAATGGATTGCAATCTGCAAAAGCGACTCCAACGTCATTGGAGCAAGCCTGCGCCACGCTCACTACCGCCTGGGTTTTGAACTCACCTCCGCCTTCAAGCAAGATTTTCACAACTCCGTCGCTGTATGCTTTATGCGAGGAGGACTCCCATTCTCCATGGGTATCGCCGATGCATTGGATTGTCCAATCGTCTTCTTCGACGACAAAGCCTCTCCCCACTTTTTCCAGGACAATCAAGAACAGCTGAAAGGAAAGCAAGTCCTCTTGATTGATTCCGTCATCCATTCCGGAAAATCCATGATCAAATCCATCGAAAGCCTGAATGGCATTTCCAGAGACATCAAAATTATGACCAATGTCCTCTGCTACAAGGCTGTCGAAAAATTCAGCATCTTGGACACCTATACGGTACGTATTTCAGGAAATTCCTTCAAAGGCTCAAACGTCAAAGTACAGAGCGGCAACAAAGGCCCCGATACAGGCGATCGACTATTCAAGACGCAGTTGTTCTAGCTGTTCGTCTTAAAAGCACAACGGACAACCACCTATCAACCCGAACAGGGTCGGATGGCCTTCCAGCACCGGAAACAAATCCGGCGGTGGCCGCGGCGGGAATCCCTCTAAGGGATAACTCAAAAGTTCTTGGGCCGTAAAGGCTCAAGGACTTTATCAAATCCAAATTTCTAAAAAAGGAGAAAACTCATGCAAACTTTATCGAAAGATTCACACATCAATGAAATGTGCAACGCGATGCTCAATAGCGGCCGCTGGAAACTTTCTCGTCATTCTAAGCACCCTATTTTACAGCATCTAACGTCCACAAAATTTTTCATCATTCCCTGCACCCCTAGCGATTCTCGCGCATTTGCGAATTTCCGCAAGGAGTACAATCGCTTTCTTCGAAAACACCTCATCCATATAGGATGGATTCAATAACAACATAAAGGAAAAAATATGAGAAATATTCAAAAACTGCGTGACGCACGCAAGGCTTCTTCCCACAACAAAGATCTTGTAAAAAGATCGAAGATTTGCCCTGACTGCTTCATCGATTCCGTACTTCCGGACGCATCCGGCATCCCGCTGAATAGGGACTTCGTGGCAGAAATGCACCGCTACTGGTTTGGCAGATAGCTCCTTTTTTCCGGCCCTGCATAAATGCCAAAACACCACAACATCCCTATTGTGGAAATCGGGACACCTTACTTTATATAGTTGACCCTTAAAAAGTCACTTCGCGAGCGCAGGATAAGGAGGTTCGCCGTTTTTATTCACCCCTTCCCGGCAAAGGAAGCAACAGTATAGCCATTCCAACAGAACAAAAAAGCGCCTCATGACCCTCTTGAAGTTGAACGCTGCTGCTGCAAGCTTTGCGTTGAGCATGTCGCCAAAGATTCCCTTGTAGAAGTTGCGACCCATGCGGTGGTCGCTCTTCAAGTGACCATTGATTGGTTCGATGCCAGCCCTCTTGCAAAAAAGCTTGTGCGCCTTTTTCTTCTGGTAGTAGGTCGCGTTTTTCTTCGGGACGTCCGGTATCACGATCTTTGTCGTGCCGGATTCCTTTTGTCCGCGGTAACCCCGGTCGCATGCTGCCTGGCTCGGCCTGAATCCAAGCATTTGTTCAACATGGTCAAGCGTATCGTCTATCGTATGGCCGTCATACTCGTCCCTGAACGCGACTGCGCCGACGATGATGCCGTTGTAGCTCCGGGCAATTGACACCTTGTTGCCGAACTCGTATTTCTTGTGTTCCTTGCCCTTGCCGATGCATTTTACTTCGGGTTCGTGAAGCGAATAGACCTTGTCCTTGTCGCATTTCTTCTGTGCCAGAACTTTTTTGAAAAGCTCGATTTTTTCTTTGTACGTGTTCAACAAGTTCTTGCTGGCGAGATTTCGCTCTAATTCACGGACGAGCCGTCCCGCGATTGTCTTCAGCCTGCGATCTGCCTTGTGAGCCTTCTTGCCGTTCTTCGGGTGATTGCGGAAACGCTGGTCACGATGGACCTTCTTCAAGGTTCTCTTGTAGGACTGTCTTTGC
>NZ_QGHD01000048.1 GCF_003148885.1 Hallerella porci
ATGCTCCGTCTTTGCCAAAAATTGGCTTTCCTGTTTTGAACTGAGATGCTGCTTTTTTGATCATCTCTTTATATTCTTCGTGTGTCATCATAGTTCCTCAATTTACATCATTTTTCAAATGATGCTTGGTGGTGAATGACACAGTTTTATGGATAGAGTCCGAAAAAGAGACAAATACCGGATTTCTGAATTGTGAGGATGTTGGTGCTGGGCAACGTTTTGAATGTGAAGGATATCATGAAACCAATGGTAACCGTTCACCTGATAAAGGAATATTTAATTTAGCATTTATAAAGAATCTTTTCGTGGGAACTTCTACTAACGACATTCATTACCTATTTGGCGGTCCTGCTCCGTGGGAAATGGGATACTAACAGCATTGATGTGGTTAGGTGATGTCACTTCCATGAAATATATCCTGCTATTACTCGCACTTTCGGCCCTGGTGTTTGCCGACAAGCCGACGACCGGCGTGTGGCGTTTCGCCCGCACAAATTCCATGTATTCTACTGCATGGAACCATCCGGGAACCATAATCGACCTTGGCGACAAGGAGGTATGCCATTATGTCGGACAGATTAACTTCCCAGTGAACAGTGACGGGCAATGTGACAACATTCTCATACTGCACCTTGCGAAGGCACAGGCGATGGAGGAGAACGGGAAGATTATCGGTCTGTATTGTGCCTACGACTGGTCTTTTCCCGATATGGGCGGTAATTTTCTGACCAACGATGTGTATCGCGAGAATTGCCCGGATATCTTGGCTGCGGTGAATGGTGGGTTCGATGTGATTGGCGAATACTGGTTCAAGCCTATGGAAAACCAGACCATCTATTACGAGGACGGCGAGCCTATTAAGCAGACTTTGTCAAACACGCGGGAAACCATGGACAGGTTCGATAAGAAATACGAGAACCAGATTAGGTATCGTGATACATACGACTGGATACAGCTGAAGCCCGGCTACGGATGGGACCAATGGGAGAGACCGGGGAGCGTGTATCAACCGGGAAAAAGCCCGAATGAAAAGAGCAAAGGCCAGTGGCGTTGATTGGGGTGACCATGAAGAAATGTCCTTTAATTTTTTCGGGTATGTTGCTGTTTTGTGCATGCGCGACGACATACGACAGGGAAAACCGCTTCGATTTGCTCGTTTCTGCCGATTTCAACAGCATTGCAAAAATTCACTGTATAAACCGGACTCCCCTTTCCGAAGAAACGCAAACATCGTTTCGCGTGAGCGTAAAACAGAGAGGCGAAGATCCGCTGCGAGTCTGCTACGGGATTTCCGAGAGCGAGCAATGCTTCGACACCTACCGCAACTACACCTATACGGAATGCCGCGAAACAACTCCGCCATACAAGCACTGTCACGACGACCGCTTCGACGGTAACGAAGTCTGGAAAATTTACGATACCACATCTGGCGACACCTTGATGCTAGGGAATAGCATTTTCATTGTCATTACGGGCGAAGGATGCTTTGCCGCAATCAAGCGTTAGGGATTCCCCAAAGGGGATAAGAACACTAAGGGAGTAAACTCCCAAGTGTTTCTATAAGTGACCCCTTGGGGCGGCGCAGTGGCGCCGTTTTAGGAGGCTAGTGGCGAGCGAAGCGAAGACTGGTGCCCCTAAACAGCGTTCGAGCCGAATGCAGCGAAAACAAGCTTGCTTGTTTTCATTGCTGAGGCGATGCCGCGAACGCCGAAGGCGTCAAATATAGCCCGACCCACGAAGTGGGCGGACAGCACTTAACAACTTGTTGTTTAGTGCGCATGGCCACCGAGGTGGGGAACGCCCCAAAAAAGAAGAACTCAATGTTCGCGAAATGAAGTTCATAGAAGACGAGACGAAACTCGTACAGCTCTCCGCCAAGCCGAACTTCCTCGCCATCAAGGCGAAGGGCCCGGATTACGCGAAGAACATGAAGGTGATTTCCGCCAAGCTGAATTCGCTGAGCGTCGATGAAATCAAGGCTCTCCAGGCTGGCGAGACGATTAAGTTCGACTTCGGTGAAGTTGGTGCAGACTACCTGATGCTCAACCGCATCGTGGCCGACGGCATGGCAGTAGAAGCCAATCAGCACTTCACCGTGGCTCTAGACCTGAAGATCACGGACGAACTCCGCCGCGCCTGCGTGGCCCGCGAACTCGTGAACCGCATCCAGAACCGCCGTAAGAACCAGAACTACGCCATCACCGACAAGATCGAAGTGACGCTGTTCTCTGCAAGCGACGTGTTCAAGCAGGCTGTCGCCGAGAATGAAGCTTACATCGCCGGAGAGACGCAGGCTGTGAAGATTGCTTGGGCTGCAAGTGCCGATGGCCTCGAAGCTAATGATGCTGATGGAGAGGCTTTCAGCTTTACGACGGTTAAGGCTTAAGGCCTCTAAACACGTTGAAGGCTCGCGCATTCGTCATCCCGAGCTCCGAAGGGGCGAAGGATCCAGACCCTAAAAATTTAGACCGTAGCTCACCGCTGCGGTCTTTTTGCATATTTCTAGGCTCTTCTCCATGTGGGTAACCTGCATTTCTTTTGCGGAAAATATATACTGTTCGTAGGTCTTAACACGAAGGTATAATATGCTAGCGGAGCAAGCGACAAAAGGGATTTATCTGGATGTCCCCGAAAAGGACTGGTCTCTGTTTAGTGAACTTATCCGAAAGTTCGGATGGCGGACAAGAACCAAAGAGCAGATGCTCGAACGCTTTATCGCCACTCGCCCTAAGGAACCTCTCCTTAGCGAAAAGGAAATTATGGCGGAAGTAAGCGCTGTCCGATACACAAAATGAAGGTAGTAATCCCCAATTCGTGACCCGAAAGACCTTTATCTGCTATCTCTTGCAGAAACAATTGATGCTGCATATATCGTCTCTGGGAATAAGGATTTGCTAGAATTCCAACAACATAAGCAGACAAAAATCATCAAGTTGGCGGATTTCCGCAATATGATGCAACAAGAAAGATTGTAGAATGGGATCGACTTGCTAAGTTGGGATACTTCTTAGCATAACTCTATATAGTGATAATGTTCCAGTGAATGCCTAAGGCTTTGCTAATTTGTTCTAATTTGTCTTTCTTCGTTTTTGTATTCATATGAACATTAACGAAACAGTTATTTCCGATAGGCTTTGAGTTGGACGACGGGTGAGTGTGAGGTCCTTTCTTTAGCAACGGCTCTCCATCGCAAATAATAGAGAATTTTTCCATGGAATCCAGAACAGTATTGATTCCAAAGATGGATATGGCGTACTGGATTGCTGTACACATGGAATCTGTTGCACTTTGTTCTTGAATTATTTTGCCATCAGGTAAAACAATTTTTAAACCCGATGCATCTCGTCTAGGGAACGTAGGGGTGTTTTTAGGGGAAATTTGTACTTTGGTTGTAATTCTTTCTGCTTTAATACTTCCTGCATTGGAAGGAATAGTTAGGCGCAAAGTTATTGGGTTTCTCAATACGTTTGTGAAATTTTCAACGATTTGCTTTATGTAGGGGAGTAATGCTTCGTCGATAAAGCGTTCTTCGTCCTGTTTGAGCATTTCTTGCCCTTGCCGTGTTTGAGGCCTATGGTCATGATAATTATACGAATTCTTCAGTTCTTCATAGGCTTGTTGTAATTCATTTTCGGTCATGATCAAAATCCTTTTACGCAATGTTAAAAATTTGAATGTCTATTGCGTCGTCTTCGCTTCGGACCTCGTATCGTTTTTCCGGTTCGCTATAAACATTTACGGATTGATGTCCTGTGGAGAAAGTATTTTCTTCTAAGAAATTTTCATTGTCAAACATCCATTTTTCAAGTTCATGGGATTCAAAATTTCTGCAATTTGAGTCCTGCATCAATTCTGCAAGTTTTGATATGATTGTTAGTTTATCAATTCCGACAGTTTTTTCGTCAGGCATTAGGACGAATAAATAATCACGTGCTCGGCTAATGGCGACATTGATAATATTCTTGTGGTTTAAGAACATTTTATCACTAGAGGAAATGTTTTCGGGTGTGTTGAAAACTGTCAGCATTATATCACACTCATCGCCTTGGAAACTATGAACGGTTCCTGATAAAATGGAAATGTTTTGCGGAAGTTTTGTTCTTCTCAGTAAATTTCCGATTAAATCGGATTGGGCTTTGTATGGAGATATGATGCCTATGCTGCATTTTGTTTCAGAATTTTTTTGCGCAATAGATTTTGCAATATGGCAAATAAATTCGTATGTAAATATTGCAGAATAGATTTGGTAATTAGAGCCTTTGCCCAGCTTTTTACTCCGATAAATACTTTCGTATCGTTCAACTGGAAACCTGACTATATTTAGTGGTGAAATGTCAAAGCCTTCGATGCTAATATTTTTTAGACCTTCATCGAGGCGATTGTGCTTGAGAATTCCTCCGTATGTCAATTGGCTGTAAATGGAACCGATGGCAGGAATGCTGCGGTATTGAGTGCCTAGTTTAATTATTTCATATGGATGAGGTTCTGTTGTTGGGTTTACAAAATCATTAAGGCCTACCATCTGATAAATGTTTTCTCTTTTCCATGATTCTTCCGAAACTGTAGGCTCAATTTGGAATGGGTCGCCTGCAATAACAAATTGTCTCGGTTGTTGAGAATACAACAAATAGACCATGTATATCAAGGGAATCATTGAGGCTTCATCAATGACGATATAATCCCACTTTATCGTACGCAAAAGTTCTTTTTCTTTCCCATCAACAACGCATGAATCATATGGCAATCGAGCCATTGTGGTAACGATAATGTTTTTGGAACGAACATTGATGTCTAAATTACGGCTGCAAAAGACATCGCTGTTTTCAATTTCGTCATTATTCGTTGTTCCGAAACGTGACAAGAAATCTTGTGCAGTTTCGTTATTTCCCATAATACGTTTTGTCAAAACATCGGCCGCTTTATTTGTTGGCGCAAGGACGAGTATGTTACATTTTTTGATGTTTTTATCGCAAATCCAAGGGAGTAGAATTTCGTTTGCCAAGTATGTCGTTTTACCGGTGCCAGGAGGACCGAAGATGAATTTTATGTTATCGCATAATTCGGCTTTCAGGTTCTTTTCTTTATCGAAATTAAGTCTATCGAATTCTTTTTTTAGTTCATCTAGCAAGAAAACGGGACTTTTCGCAACGATTTCAGCGGAGCTGATGTTTTCTATATCAAGGTTGTCAATATCAGCTTTGTGCATCATCTTCAAGCGAAGCGTAAAGGATCGGATGCTGGCAGCTTCAAATGTGAGCTGTTTGTCTTGCGATTTGCCTTTAAAATGTATGATTACGTTTATCCCGTATAATTCCTCCATAAACGCTGGAATTTTCTTATCGGGTTTCGATAAAATCAAAGTCTTGGTCGCCGTTTGATCTTTATCTACCTTACCAAAACTGATGTGAACCTCTTTGCTATTGGCGTAGTTTTCATTACTCCTTAATATTTCAAGTTGTAACATTGCTTGAAACCATTGATAGGAATATTTTGTGGTCTTTGATTTCTCTATTGCATCTTCGAGTTCTTTAATTCTATTGAGCTCTATAGCGAATTTATCTTGAACTTTCTTTACCAGCTTTTTGCTGTCATAAGAAGGCGGGGTAAATTCATCCGAATCCTCAAAGTCGGTGTCATAAATTTCTATAGTATGCTCAGGCTCATTTTTGATTTCTTTTGCGCGCTTAATCGTTTCTTTGACGATTTTTTCTTCTGGAGTTTCTGTATGGTGTGTGTTGGCACTTTGATTCTCTGTTGAAGAATCTACAGAATCTTCGCTTGTGGAATTAGGGGCTTGTGACGATGTTCCCTGTGATTTTTTCTCATTGGATGATGGATTCTGTGGTGGATTCGGCTTTTGACGATTCCTTTGAAATTCAAGAAAGTCTGCTATGGTTTGCTCTGTTATTGAAACTCCACTAGATTTTAATTTTTCAATAAAATTAAGATTATTTTTTGTTTCGTCATCTAAGATATTTATATCAAATTTTGGTCGTTCTTTGATATCTAAAATTTTTAAAATTCTAGTATCTTTAAGAGACGAAAGGTTGTAAAAGTCTGCAAGATCTTCTAGATATATGGAGTGGACATTTCGAACTTCACCCGATTTCGTATAAAGCCATGGAGTGCTTTTAAGGAACTGTAAAATGGGGCTAAATAGCATTTTTCCTTGCAGGTTTTTTGTATACTCTTTGCTGCTATATCGGTATTTGAAAGTTTCGAGTGAAATCAGCTCAAAGTTATCACAAAGATAGCGTAATAGAATTCTAGATTTTTCTTCATTTATATGCTCTGTAGCTTCTTTTAGCCCTTCAAGAGAGAAGAATATATATGCCAAAACAAAAGGTTCTTTGCTCTTACGATCTTCACTTTTTAGCCATTTGCAAATCGGTCGAAAATTAACTTCCCAGATGGTAGGAGAATCAATAATAAATGCTTCTTCATATGTTATTCTAATTTCAGAGCGAACCCCAATTTTTTCAAAAAAAGAAATCAATTTATCTTCTGTAGCGAATTCTTTATAGAAATCAAGATCTATAAAATTAACATCGTTTTTCGCGTCAAACCATATTTGCAGTTCTTCATTGGGAAAGTAAATATCACCGGCTTTTGCATTTGTATAAGTTCCTGTTTGCGGTTTGCTCCGTAATAAAAGATTGCTTTGAATTCTTTCAGTGTATTCTTTTATCTCTGCGTTAGGGCACTTTTCGTAGTATGCAAGAATCTTTTTAAAATCGGCTTTTACAGTCTCGTCATCAGGCATGCCTGTTTCATATTGAGGTAATATTTTGGTGTAAATTTCATCTTTTAAGGATGGAATGGTTACTCCTAATTTTTCCAAGAAGTTTCTTGCAGATTGATTTTCGAATATTTTTTTATTTATTGTGTGATAATTACAGATTTCTTCGGTAGGGAAGAATATATTGAGAATTTCATTTTTGAATAGACAAACACTTTTGCCTTCACTGTCAATAAAAAATGGCTGTTTTTTTGCGATGCTGGAACGCTCTTTTGCGGAATCTAGCCATTCGTAGAAGGATATCACCCAGTTAAAGTCATTTTGAAATTTTTCTTCACAGAATGATGCTGAAATGTGTTGCAAAAAGTAATTTTCGTTTAAGCAATGTTCTGGGCTGATAATTTTGTCAATCCATTCTCGCCGTTCGTCAGAAACACCAGCTCTACGTAATGAACGGAATATCCAGTGGGCTTCTTCTTTATTGACGATTTTTGATAAATTTTTATCTGGAAATAAATTTATTAGATCGGTGTCTTCGGCCCAAAATGCATTGTTGGCGGAAGTGTATCCTTCTATAGATGGAAGTATTTTCTCGCTTTCGAACTTGTTTAAAATTTGGTTGTAAAAAGGTTCAAATGTTTTTTGTCCTATAATAATTGTTTCGTTTTTGCGAAGATAATAGTTGTATTGTTGTCTCTGTATATAAAAGTCTTCAGATTTGATGGGGACTATTTTTAAAATGTCGTCACTAATTAGGTTATGTCCCGTTTCTTTGCCGATATCTCGCAAATAAACCATGCTGTCTGCTGCTAATTCGGCCAGCAGAGTGATCATCTGCGTGTTATGTTTTTCACCATCTTTTAAATGTTGCCTATCAGGTGTTAAAAGGAAAGGCGCGTGAATGATGAAATTTAGGTGAGTTTCTTCCTTGGTCTGGAAATAACAATAAGCATAATCAGATTTTGGAACGAGTTTGTCGCCTTCTATGCCGAATCCGACGGAATAAGTTAAATTGTCATTCTCTCTAGAGAATATCCATAGTTTTTCTTCTGTTAAGACTCCATCAATATCGTGTTTTAACGATAACAGTTCTGCTTTGGTATCTGAAAAAATTTTTGTTTTTTCGATTATTTTTTGATAAGTTCCCTTTGTCGTTTTGTTGTTTTCTTCGTATTGGTAAGAAATTGTTTGGAGGTTGTTTAAAAATAAGGTTGGGTTGTGCAGTTCGGACAACTGCTTTGAAATTTCTGAAACTGCAATGTCTGGGGTCTTGTTCGGATTGTTGAATGGTATGATGAACCAGGTTTCATTTTTCTCCCAATTATCATAATACTTGTTTAATCGAATAGGGATGATTTTTTGTTCTATACGGAAACACATTGCTTGATCGTAAATCTCGGGTGTTTCTGTGTAAGTGTAAACAGATTTAAAACCGATTCCAAATTTACCAATAGAGTTTCCAGAGTCATCACTGTTGTGTTTTGAAGAAAATGCAACAGAGGTGATTGAATTTACATGACCTAATTTCCCGTTTTCCCTATCTAGTTCTTCGGTTTCTGGATTGGAAATGGTAAATTTCTTAGCTCCGTTATGTCTGAAAATAAGTTTGTCGTTATATAGAAGGAAATGAGCTTCTGTGGCTAGAGCGTCATCGGCGTTTTGAATAAGCTCGTAAACAAAGTGAGCTGATTCTTTATACATATCAACAAGACGATCCCAAAGCCGTCTGTAATTTGGTTTTGCGAAGGTGATTGCGTCTTTTTTGTGTTCGTCAGTCAGTTGATCAAACCATTGCTCTTCTTGTCGATCCATATAGAATTTCCTCATCATTTCCAATTTTTGACAAATATATGAATTATTGCTCCGGCGGATATATTTTTTACATAGTCATGCTGCATAAGAGACATGCTTGTCGCCAAAATACTTGATTACTCGTTCAGGGCTGTTGCT
>NZ_QGHD01000049.1 GCF_003148885.1 Hallerella porci
ATCATATTTTAGAAAACCTTGCAATATTTTCACAGGGTAGAAATCAGTTTTTCCCAATAGTTATGCGGGCTGGGCGGGATTTTAAGGGACGACTAACATAGGATAGTTTTACAAAGCCATTATAGCTTGTTCCACTAAATTCATTAAAGCCAATCACCCAATTCACGCCTAATTGATATCCCCAATATCGGCACCAATATTTACGAAATGCGTAACCAAAAATTATCTCTTTTCCAGTATTAAATACATCATCATAGCTACTTTTCACTTGTTCTTCGTTCTCCCCATACGCCAAAGTTAAATCATAAAATTTTTTCTTTCTAAGCGTTACATTTTTCAAGGAAGAATCTTTCTTTGCATTTGTCGTGTCAATCGCAGCAAGAGAATCTTTTCCATTTTCTTTATTTTGTTGTAAAGAATCCGTTTTTACAGTATCGACGGGAGCATTCAAATCTTTGGCTTGTAAATTTTGAATGTTCATTGCATTGGGATTCAAATTGACTTTCACTTCGCAATTTTGAAATTTTTCACAAGCAGTAAAAATATCGTTTGCTGCGTTTTGAGTCGCTTCTAATTTTTCAATTTGAGATTCTAACGATGATGCTTTTGCGCTGGAATCGTCGGCTAAAGTATCCGAATTGAAGTGCGAAAAATTTTCGCTGCATTGGCAAAGCTGTTCGACTTTAATGCATTTTGATGCATCGGCAGAATTGCTGAAACATGCGCTGCAAAGTTCTGCACATTTATTTCGCGTAGACATTTGACTTGGTTTTGCTACAAAATTTTTCAATTCATTCTCTTGCAGCACAAATTCAAATTCGCAATTATTTTGTTGACACGAATGATAAAGTGTATCCGCAAGCATTGTAATTTGTTCGTTGTTCGCTGCAAAAACAAAACCTGCGAATAAAAGAAAATAAAAGTATTTCATTTTGCCCCTTAGAAAAGAATATTCATTTTTATACGGAATGCGTTGTAATCATTGTTATAGTTGAGATGTGTTTCGGTGTCGCCGTCCGAAATACTTTTGCGTGTAATCGCTTGAAATCACAAAAAGCCTGTACATTGATATTCCAAAGAAAAATGCCGTGAGATTTCTAAGCCAAATCCAAAGTATCCAAAAAAGTCCCAGTCTTGTATGTTGTATTCCACAGAAATATTTTTATCTAAAATATCATATTCAAATGCTTCGGCTTTAAATTCAAGATTTCCAGAAAGTGGTTTTCGGACAATCAGAGAATAAGAAAGGAATGGTTGAACGATGCGAGTTATCGGAATGGAAAAACGCAATTCTAAAGGAAATTCAATGGAATACTTTGTAAAAGTAATTTCGACGCTAGCGTATTTTGAATAGGACTCAGAATGATAATCGGTATTAAAAAGGTTAAAAGAAGCATTAAAATGAATGCCTGTTGAAAAACTAAAATATTTCAAAAAATAACTGCGAACGATAAAGCCAACTAAAATTTCGTGAAAATATTCATCAACGGATTCAAATAAATATTTTGAATTGTCATATAAAAACAGACTTTCATACAAGCCATATCCAATGGTAATTCCTGCGAATGTCGATCTCTGCGGAGGTTCTTCTTTTTTAGGTTCGTCATTCTTTTGTTCGTTATTTGCTGGTTCTTCTTGTTGAACAGGCTCTTTTGAAACCGTTTCTGCAGAATCGGTTTTGACAGCCGTTACAGCAGTTTGTTCGGAGGAAATTTCAATCTGAAAATTTTGAATTTTTAATGTGCTTTCGTCCAAGCGAAGTTGAATCGAAATATTTTCTAAACTATCTGCCGCATGAAGAATTTTCCCTGCCGCAATTTGGGTCGATTCCAAACGCGCAAGTTCCAAGTCAAAGGAATCCACCGTGCTCAAAGAATCTTGAATTTTTTTGCGAGAAATAATATCGCTGCATTGGCAAAATTTTTCCACTTTCAAGCAATTTGAACTCGAAAGAGAATCCGTAAAACATGCCGAACAAAGTTCAACGCATTCGGTGCGCACTGCAGGCGTTTTTGACTTTGACACTTGAATTTCTGTGATTGCGTGATCTTTCGTCGTAATTTGAAATTCGCAATTTCCCGCCAAGCAAGACTGATAAAGGCTATCCGCCAAAGCATTGGCTTCGGGATTGGCGTAGGCAAGCAGGAATCCGCCTAAAAGCAAAAAAATCGGTAAAAAAAACTTCATTCACGCCTCAAAATCAAATTTATTGGTTAATTATATGTTTTTTTTGCTTACGGCAAGGGTAAAGAGGGAATTTCACCATTTTTCTTTTCTCTTAAACTTTTCCCCAATTTTAACTCGAATGAATTTCTAGAAAATTTAAAATTCTACGTTCAAACTCAATGCGAACCGTTACGAAGCCCAAAATGAATCGCAAAAAAGCAGCATCCCATCCTCGGAATGCTGCCGACAATTTTTTGAATTAGAAAACTTTAAAAATGATTTGCTACTAAGCGAGATTTTTGATTCTCAGCATTTTAATTGGAGCTAAAAATTTATCTGCAAAAAGCCCGCACGAAGTGCGGGCTTTCATTTTTTACATTTTGCGATGAAGTGAACGTTAATTTATTGCGAATAAATTAAGCTTTGGGCGCTATGCGCCCAAGCCTTACAGCTCTGTCATGGTTGCGCAAGCACAACCGCGACTCTCGCCTTGTTAAGCTTTTTTCGTCGTAAAGCTGAACTTTTCGCCGTCGGCTTCGTTTGCATCGAGGCCATCGGCAGAATTTGCCCAAGTGATTTTTGTCGCTTGAGTTTCGTTCGCAATGTACGATTCATTTTCCGAAACCGCTTGCTTGAACATTTCACTTTCACTGTAAAGGGTGACTTCGATTTTATCGGTGATTGTGTAGTTCTGATCCTTGCGGCGATTTTGAATGCGGTTCACGAGTTCGCGGGCGACGCAAGCGCGGCGCAAATCATCGGTCACATTCAAATCGAGAGCCACGGTAAAGTGCGAATTCGCATCGACCGCCAAGCCTTCGGGCACAATGCGCTGAATCATCAAGCAATCTGCGCCGACTTCGCCAAAGTCAAACTTAATCGTTTCGCCACCTTGCAGCGATTTGATTTCGTCTGGCGTTAAGCTGTTGAGCTTTGCCGAAATGACTTTCATGTTCTTCGCATATTCCGGGCCTTTCGCCTTGATGCCGAGGAAGTTTGGCTTTGCAGACAACTTCACCAAAACGGATTCATCTTCTAAGAATTTCATTTCGCGAACGTTCAATTCTTCTAAGATTAAATCCTTCATCGATTCGGCGACTTGCTTTTCAATTTCACCGTGAGCGACAACCGTCATCGAAGCAATCGGCATGCGGTTTTTCACATTGTTCGTTGCACGAATGGCGCGTCCCATTTCAACCATGCCGCGGACCATCGCAATGCGATTCACCAAAGCTTCGTCCTTCAGCGATTCGTCTGCGCTCGGGAACTCGCAAAGGTGCACGCTCACCGGAGCGTTTGCATCAACTTCGCGAACGAGAATCTGGTAAATTTCTTCGGCCAAAAGCGGGAGGAACGGTGCAAGGATTTTGCTAAAGTCCACGAGGACTTTGTACATCGTCGCATACGCTGCATTTTTATCGCCATCGTTTTCGGATTTCCAGAAACGGCGGCGGCTGCGGCGCACATACCAGTTTGTCAAATCATCGACTGCAGCGATGATTGCGGGCACCACATTGTACAAGCGATACGCTTTCATTTCGACTTCGACTTTCGAAGCCAAATCTTGAAGAGTTGCAAGCATCCAACGATCAAGTTCATTTTCGCTCTTCACGACATCGCCCGGTTTCCAGTTGAGCTGGCCCTTGGCAGCGTCGGCGTTGTGGTTAGACACAAAGAATGCCACAGCGTTCCAGAGCGGGAGCATCACCTGCTTCACGATGCCCTTCACGCCTTCTTCGCTGAAGCGCAAATCTTCGGCCTTCAAAGCGGCGGAGTTGATCATGAACAAGCGAATAGCGTCGGCACCCGTGCGTTCGATGAGGTCGTTCGGGTCCGGATAATTCTTCTTGGACTTACTCATCTTCGAACCGTCTTCGGCCAAGATGATTCCGTTCACGATAACATTTTTAAACGCGGGCTTTTGGAAAAGCGCATTCGAAAGAACCGTTAACGTGTAGAACCAACCGCGAGTCTGGTCAAGACCTTCGGCGATAAAGTCCGCCGGGAAACTGTGTTCGACGAGTTCCTTATTTTCGAACGGATAATGGCGACTTGCATACGGCATCGAGCCCGATTCAAACCAGCAGTCAAAAACTTCTGGCGTGCGCTTGAATTCTTTGCCGTTTTTCTTGATGACGATTTTATCGACAAAATGTTTGTGCAAATCTTCGAGAGTTACACCGGTCAGGTCTGCCAATTCTTTAATCGAACCCACCGCAATCATTTCGCCGTCTTCTGCAATCCACACCGGAATCGGAGTTCCCCAGAAGCGGTTACGGCTCAAGTTCCAATCGCGAGCGTTTGCAATCCACTTGCCGAAACGACCGTTCTTGATGTGTTCCGGAATCCAGTTCACCGTCTGATTGTTTTCGACCATCCATTCTTTCAAAGTCTTGGTCACGCCATCTTTATTGGTAACGGGAGCGTCGATTTTTAAGAACCAAGTCTTGAGAGCGCGATAAATCAGAGGAACGCCGGTGCGCCAGCAATGCGGATAGCTGTGAACAATCGTGTCCTGCTTGAACACGCGGCCTTGTTCCTTGAAGTAGCGGATAATGCTCTTGTCAGCTTCCTTTGCGCCAAGTCCTTTCCACATCGGAACTTTGTCGGTGAATTTTCCTTCGGTATCGAGCGGATCAAAAAGTCCGAGATCCAAACGAGCGCCCGTCTGGAAGTCTTCTTCACCAAAACTCGGCGCGGTATGCACGGCACCTGTACCATCTTCGGTGCTCACATAGTCGGCGGTGTAAATTTTGTAATGGCGAGAAAGCTGATCGGGAGTCACATATTCATCCGAAATATGCGAAAGCGCTTCGTAGCTCTTGCCCGCAAGTTCAGAACCCATGCAAGTATCGACGATATTTGCATTCTTAAAATAAGCGGCAGTGCGACTTTCGGCAATCCAGTATTTCTTGCCTTCGAATTCCACAAGGTTGTATTTAATATCTGCGCCAACGACAATGCAGAAGTTCGAATACAAAGTCCACGGAGTCGTCGTCCAAACGAGAAGGCTCGTATCTTTAAATTTCGCTTCGTCAGAAATCAGCGGGAAAATCAAAGTCAACGACGGATCTTGGCGATCCTTATAACCTTGGTTCGTTTCAAAATTCGAAAGCGGCGTTGCAAGCGCTGGGCTATACGGCTGAATGCGATAACCTTGATATATCAAACCTTTATCAAAGCACTGCTTAAAGACCCACCAGACCGATTCCATGAAATTTTTATCCATGGTCTTGTAGCCTTTATCAAAATCGACCCAACGGCCCATGCGGCGAACAGTCGTCTTCCATTCGCTCGTATATTTCAACACTTTGCTGCGGCAAGTTTCGTTGAACTTATCGACACCGAGCTTTTGAATTTCTGCAACGCCAGCAAGTCCAAGCTCATTTTGCACAAGCGATTCAATCGGAAGCCCGTGACAGTCCCAACCAAAACCGCGCGGCACGCGCTTGCCCTTCATCGTCCAATAACGCGGCACAATATCCTTAATCGTACCCGCAAGCAAATGCCCATAATGCGGAAGACCCGTCGCAAACGGAGGGCCATCATAAAAAGTATAAGGTTCAGATTCGGGGCGCGAATCAAGCGACTTCTTAAAACTATCATCTTTGTCCCACAACGCAAGCACACGCTCTTCGATCTGCGGGAAGGTTTCTTCTTTCTTTATTTCACGAAACATTTGAACCTCAAATAAAATTTTTCGTGGAAAATTTAAAAAAATTAATATTCAATGCACAATTAACAATGACCAATGCACAATTAAATTAGGCGGGAATAATTATGAAAGTAAAATTTTCAAAAATTCATTCGGCGTTACAATAAAAGGCTTCTTAGGAAAATGTTTAATATTTCCAGTCACAAGCTTTGCCCCTTTATCTTGCTTATCTAAAACAACTTCATAAAAAGGCAAATCTTTTATATCGGGAATTATTTCATTTGTATGTTTAGGATTTACCAATAAGCCTAATTTTTGAATTGCACCAAGAAATGTGGCGACTTTATTTTCTGAAAAATGAAATTTCTTTCGCCTTAAAACTTCGTTATATTCTTGCAAAATGCAATCACTAAAAACAGGAACAACTTCCCCCTAAAAAATTCTCTTTACAACTTGAACAGTTGCAGCATCTTCATGACTTGTCAAAAGGACTCTATCCATAAAACTGTGTCATTCACCACCAAGCATCATTTGAAAAATGATGTAAATTGAGGAACTATGATGACACACGAAGAATATAAAGAGATGATCAAAAAAGCAGCATCTCAGTTCAAAACAGGAAAGCCAATTTTTGGCAAAGACGGAGCAT
>NZ_QGHD01000050.1 GCF_003148885.1 Hallerella porci
TTCATTTTTTGAAAATGCGTGTAACCAAGAAGGAGGGAGTTTTGTGGTGGGCGATACATTCAAATCAAAAAGAACCGCTTTCGCGGTTCTTTGCTAGAAGATTTTTTTACAGAAAGAAATTTACATATTCTTTGACGCCGGATTGCGTAGCGTCTATTGCGGATCCGTATAATTTAAAAGAACCAAAACATAAAGAAGAATTAAAAGCTGCTGAACGATGGAAAAAAGAAGCTAAGGTAAAAATTTTCAATAAAGAAAACGATAATATCTTAGAGCTTTAATTGATTTCTTTTTTTCAAATAAGAGTTGAATAATTCTTCGCTTTCGTATGGATTCCATTTGGAAATCATGGAATCAACCATGTTTAGGAAAAATTTTTTAGACATGATTTTTCCCCCTATACACACAAATGATTCTATGTGCCAAAAATAAGCGTTTTCATTAAAGTCTAATTCGTTTTCAGTTGTAAATGGATTTTCTTCTTCGCCTTTATAGAAAGCGCATAAATTAAGTAATTTTTCTGGAATTTTTCTTTCATTCATAATCATATCTCATCTTGTTTAATCGCCGCTTTTGATTGTTTCCAAATGGCAATTATGGTTAGCAATATAACATTTTCCAATTTCAACAAATTTACTCCTCTTTTAATTCAAGTTCACCGAGGATAAATTTTACCGCTTTTTCGGCTCGCATGCATGCGCTGGTGAAATCTTTTTTGAATCGCTTCAATTCAACGCTGGTCAAGTATGGTTTATTCAAAAAATTTTTCGTCATTTGGACAACGGTTTGCTTTCCCTAAATTGGGATGGAAAAACTGGACAATCTTCATTTTCAAAAGAAGACGAAGCAATTGTTCAGCGGGGAACAAAATTGAGGATAGTGAAAAAAGTATTGAAGTTGAAAATTTTGAACAAGAATCTAGACCCTTATAAATGAGGAAATCCTGTTTCAATGCACTAGCATTTTACATATATATCAATCCATTTAAAGAAGTCTTCTTTAAGGCTTTCTTTTGTATAGAAACCGCTCCAATGAAGGTATCTTCCCAAAAGAATGAATAAAAAACCATTATCCAAGTCGTTTATATTAGCAATATAATTTATATCATCGTATATTCCAAAACGTTTAGCATCTTCTTCGATTTCTCGAACATCAGCTCTTGTAGTTTTTAAATCAGCTTTACAAGCCCATTTTTCATAATTCCAAAAAACAATTCTTTTATCATTTCTTTTGTATGGACATTCTTTTTCTCCTTTATAAAGTTTGCATGCAGCTAATGTCATGTAATATTCCATTTTATACCTCATCTTGTTTAATCATCGTTTTTTCTGCGCGCGGGCATGCGATGAAACGCCAAATTTATAAAAGCGGATTATTTTTTCGTGCTTCAGCTTCTTGGTCTTCTTTATATTCTACATAACGCGTGTAAATTTTGCAGATGAAGTAAATTGTCCCGCCAATAGGTAAAATGGAAATCGGGAATGTTTTTATCGGATGTAAAAGAGAAACTATCACCCCCACAAATAAGAAGAAAGTGACAACAAATCCGATAACAAGATTTAAGCCGGAATACATTCCGTCAAATAAAATTTCGATAAAAGAAAATTTCATAATCTAACCTCCGCTTTCATGGTTTTACAGTATCAAAATAAATTCAGATTTTGAGAAAAATTGACAAAAAGACAAATTATTCAAACATCAAAAAATCAAGGATGGAATAAATCACAACTTGAAAATGCGATTGAGGGAAAATTAAGAGGGAAATACAAAGCTCGCGCAGAAGTTATCGCACGCACGGAAACGGGTAAATTAAACAGCGCAGCGAAAATTTCGCAGTTTGAAGAAGTAGGGTTTGAGTATTACCAATGGATGACGACAATCGACGGCAGAGAACGCGAAAGCCATAAAACACTGAACGGTTTGATTTGCAGCGTTTCAAATCCTAGCGTTTATTATACCGAAAATCCAGATGACCCGATGCATCCAATCGAGCACGCTCGCACAAGCGAAATGTTTATCGGCAATCCGGGCGAAGATTTTCAGTGTCGCTGCTCGATGATTGCGTGGGACCCGCGTATCGATGGCATGTATGAAATCAAAGAACCAGAAGCGGCTGAAACCGAAGAAGAAACGGAAGAAGGAAACGAAGAACAAATCGAAGAAAATAAACGGTTGAAACGCAAGATTGAAATTTTGCAAGCAGCAAATGAACGCCACGAAAAAAGAACGGAGATGCAAAAAATTCAAATCCAAAACAATCTTAACTATCGTTTGGAAGTTCGAGAAGAAGCTAAAAATTTAAGACCAAAAGCAGAAAAAATTTTCCAAAATGAAGTGAATGAATTGAAATCTTTATTGGAAAAAGGAAATGAAAATTCGTACAGAGAGATTAGAAATAAAACTTATAAAATAAGCGCTAAACTCAGCGAGTTTGAAAAAATTAAACATATTGAAAAGACGGCAGAAAATATCAACAAATATGGAGCAGAAAAGCTTATTGAATTTAATCAAATTATCCAAAATAATTTTGATAAGTGGAAAAAGTTGCCTGATGAAAAAGCTTTAAAAGGAGTCAATAACGCCATCAAGAAATTAAATGAAGCAAATGAAATTTTCATGCCAATTTATAAAAAATTAGCGAATGAAATTGAAGCAAGAATTCAAGCGAAGCAGAAAAATCTTGCTTTGCAAGGGGCTCTAAATAAAGAATATAAAGGCTCGGTATCCGGCAAAGATTTAACTAGTCAATTTGACGCTAATAATATAACTCCAACTGATTTTTCTAATGATTCATTATTTTCTAAAATTTTGAAACCAAGATTTACGAATGATATTGCAAGAATGCAAGGTTTTGACGCTCCCGCAAAACTGGTTTCAGAAAAAGAATTTGACGAATTAGTTAAATCATGTCAAGATATTTTTTATAGGACAGTTAATTCAACTACTTTTAACGGGAAAAATATGACCGCAAAAGAATTTGCTAGCCAGATGTACTTAGCAAATAAAATGGATTTAAACGGTTCCGGGAAAAGATATTATGGAGATGGAATTTATACAGTATCTTCTACAAAGGGAATGTCCATTCCAGATTTAAAATCAAAAAATAAAGCATACAAAAGCAGTGCCGCATATGGAACGCCAGGAAGCAGCACAACATTAGAAATGACATGGGTGAATAAACCTAAAATTATAGATAGTGCGGAATTAGATAAAATATGGAATAAACTTTCTGTTGAAGAAAAGAAAAAATTTGGAGACCATAAAAATACATACGCTTGCGCTCTTGGATATGACGCAAAGTATTGTGATGTTGGGAATTATATGGTTGTATTTAATAGAAGTAACATAGCAGTAAAGGAATTTTAGTAATTAACATTGAAGACCATTTAAAAAATTTCCTTCGAAACTGTAACCAAGATATTCAAGGTCTGGCGCAAGTTTACAGGCGAAACCTTTTTCGTCATCAATTACAAAAAAAGTGTTTGCATAAAACAAGACATCTAGTTTTAAAATATCACACCATACCGCACATTTTTTTTGCGTCTTTGCAAATTCATAAGCTTCTTCTTCTGTCTCGAATTTTTTGACATATTTCTCATTTTGAAGAGCTTTTTCTACAATTTTTCTTCTTTGTTTTGCAAAATTAGGATTACCCTCTACATTCATTTTTGAAGATTCATAGGTATACTTTGCAACTTCTTGCAAGTAATCGGGAATTTTTAACATCTATTAACCTCATCTTGTTTAATCATCGTTTTTAATTGTTTCCAAAATGGATTTCGTTATCCAATCAGATATCGAAATCCAAATGGCGTTCAGTAGAAGCAATATAACAATTTCAAGAATTCACTCCTCTTTTAATTCAAGTTCACCGAGGATAAATTTCACAGCTTTTTCGGCTCGCGTGCATGCGCTGGTGAAATCTTTTTTGTTGTCGGTGAGATGTTTCAGCCATCCGGAAATATACGCCGAGGATTGACGCTTGCGAGTTTCCGTATTCATTCCGCAGAGGTTTTGCAGGTAGCAGCTTCCAATTTCTGCAACCAGTTCTTCACGGCTGTAATCACCATCGGAATCGCGTTCGTCTTCTTTGAACCGCTTCAATTCAACGCCAGTCGAGTGGAC
Organism: Hallerella porci; assembly: GCF_003148885.1. Lineage (NCBI taxonomy): Bacteria > Pseudomonadati > Fibrobacterota > Fibrobacteria > Fibrobacterales > Fibrobacteraceae > Hallerella > Hallerella porci. Next base: position 4,126 of record NZ_QGHD01000050.1, read on the forward strand.
AAGTTCGTGAAATAATACCGCGTAATAAGCTTCGGTAGATTCGAAACGATTCATCGGCGGTTGGATTGAACATAAACGATTTTTAATTTTTAGCGAAGAGATTTTGCGTTCCAGATTTGCTCAAAAATTTTTAAAAAAGTGGAGTTGTTAGAAACAGCGTGTCATTCTGAGCGAAGCGATATATGAAACTTGGAACTTTAGTTCCTTAGTTGAATAAGCCCTTTGGGGTAGAATCTAGCGTTTTTTTTTCGCAATGAGAACAGCTAGATCCTTCACTGCACTGCGTTTCGTTCAGGATGACAGGGGGGCATTGCGAAAGGATGACAACCGCCGTGTCATTCTGAGCGAAGCGATATATGAAACTTGGAACTTTAGTTCCTTAGTTGAATTAAGCCCTTTGGGGTAGAATCTAGCAGTAATTTTCAGAGTCAAGATAATGCCCCAAATTTTCAAACGGATAAATTCTGCAACAAAATAAAGCTCCAAATTTTCAAACGGCCAAATTTTGCATCAAAATAAAGCTCCAAATTTTTAAATGGCCAAATTTTGCATCAAAATAAAGCTCCAAATTTTCAAACGGTCAAATTTTGCATCAAAATAAAGCTCCAAATTTTCAAACGGTCAAATTTTGCGTCAAAATAATGCTCTAAATTTTCAAACGGTCAAATTTTGCATCAAAATAAAGCTCCAAATTTTCAAATGGTCAAATTTTGCATCAAAATAAAGTTCCAAATTTTCAAACGGTCAAATTCAGAATTCAAAAGTTTCGCGCGAGAACTTTACAAATTATTTGTTTTAGAAATTCGCGATTTCCCCGTGCGCCTACGGCGCGCCATCATTTCCAATTGTGCATTGGCTTACGCCCATTACGCTGCGGCTCGGTCATAAAAATGAGCAAGCTCATTTTTGCGACTCTCACCTTGCTATAATTGTTAATTGTTAATTATGCATTGTTTTTCAACTCCTAATTCCTCATTAAAAAATAGCCAACGCGACGGAAGTTTTTTATTTTTACGCCGGCAAAAACAAGGACTTATTTATGCTCAAGTTTTTAAAATTTGTCAGCCGATTTTTATCCACTCACACTTCGATATTTGTCATCTTCTGCGCTATTTTTGCATTCATTTTCCCGCCCGCATTTTCTTGGGTGCACGGAAACACATCCACCGTTATTTTGGCTCTGGTGATGCTCACCATGGGTTTGACTTTAACTGTTGAAGATGTAAAAGTTTTATTCAAACGCCCGCTCGATATTTTAATCGGAACTTGTGCGCAATATACGATTATGCCTTTAATCGCTTTGAGCTTAACGAAAATTTTTGGATTAAATCCGTATCTTGCGATTGGAATTATTTTAGTCGGCTGCTGCCCGGGCGGCGTCTCGAGTAACATCATGTCGTTCTTATGCAAAGGCGACGTTGCTTATTCGGTGGGAATGACAACGGCGAGCACCATTTTAGCGCCGATGATTACGCCGCTTTTAGTTTTATGGTTTGCGGATACAAGCATTCATGTCAACGCCTTCGGAATGTTTCTCAACATTTTAGTCGTGACGATTTTACCGGTCACGATTGGATTTTTCTGCAATTATTTTTGGGGCAAAAAAGAAACCTTCAAAAATATGGCTCTTCATCAACATGTGTGGGTGGCTTCGCCACCCTTTTTTTGTTGACTTTCGCCTAAATCAAACAAAAAAAATGGGCTATTTTCTAAAATTT
>NZ_QGHD01000051.1:0-3616 GCF_003148885.1 Hallerella porci
AGTATGAACGAGACTATCGCATTAAGCAACGCCTTGCAACAAGTGCTCTTGAGCTGGCGCAATCAAGCAGGGAGCACCCAAGACGCAGTCGCAAGAAGAAGCCACCTATCCCGCATGCAACTCTACCGCCTCGAAAACGCCAAAGCATCTCCCTCCCTCGTCCTATTAAACCGACTCCTCAGCTGCTACCATAAATCGTGGAGCGAATTCGGGAACGATTTAGACGCCATCATCAATTCAAAATTTGCACTTTAAAACAAAAAAAGGGTTCCTCGAGCTTGACTGCTCAAGGAACCCAAGGATCCGGCGGCGACCTACTCTCCCGGGCTCGAAAGCCAGGTACCATCGGCGACAAGTGGCTTGACTGCCGTGTTCGGAATGGGAACGGGTATGACCCACTGTCAATGACCACCGAAATTTCAATCTCTCAGTATAGGAACCAATCCCAAAAAAAACTTAACAGCTTCTACAAAGCTCAAGTGGAGTGCTATAGGCACCTAGCTGCTCACGCAGAGCAAAGCCACATCGTAGGAAAAAAGGATAAGCCTCACGGGCTATTAGTATCACTCGGCTCAACGTATCGCTACGCTTACACCTGTGACCTATCAACGTTATCGTCTCTAACGACCCTTCAGGGGGTTACCCCCGCGAGACCCTATCTTGGGAACGGCTTCACGCTTAGATGCTTTCAGCGTTTCTCCGATCCGCACATGGCTACCCGGCGGTGCCGCTGGCGCGACAGCCGGTACACCAGAGGTGCGTCCGTCCCGGTCCTCTCGTACTAAGGACAGGTTCCCTCAAGTCTCGTACGCCCACACCGGATAGGGACCAAACTGTCTCACGACGTTTTGAACCCAGCTCGCGTGCCGCTTTAATTGGCGAACAGCCAAACCCTTGGGACCTTCTCCAGCCCCAGGATGCGACGAGCCGACATCGAGGTGCCAAACCTCCCCGTCGCTATGAACGCTTGGGGGAGATCAGCCTGTTATCCCCAGAGTACCTTTTATCCATTGAGCAACGGCCGTTCCACGCTGTACCGCGGGATCACTAAGCCCTACTTTCGTACCTGCTCGGCATGTCTGCCTCGCAGTCAGGCTCCCTTTTGCCTTTATGCTCTGCGCGCGATTACCGACCGCGCTGAGGGAACCTTTGGATGCCTCCGTTACCTTTTGGGAGGCGACCGCCCCAGTCAAACTGACCATCAGACACGGTCCCTCGTCCCGTTTAAGGACGCAGGTTAGGTCTCAAACCTGGCAAGGGTGGTATTTCAAGGGTGGCTCCACTAGAGCTGGCGCTCCAGTCTCGTAGCCTCCCACCTATCCTACACATACAAGGCCTAAAACCAATGTCAAAATTCAGTGAAGGTTCATGGGGTCTTTCCGTCCAGGTGCGGGATGCCGGCATCTTCACCGGCACTGCAATTTCGCTGAGTCTCAGGAGGAGACAGTGCAGAAGTCGTTACACGATTCGTGCAGGTCGGAACTTGCCCGACAAGGAATTTCGCTACCTTAGGACCGTTATAGTTACGGCCGCCGTTTACCGGGGCTTCGATTCAGCGCTTCTCCTTGCGGATGACGCCTCCTGTTAACCTTCCGGCACCGGGCACGTGTCAGACTATATACTTCCCATTGCTGGTTTGCATAGCCCTGTGTTTTTGGTAAACAGTCGCTTCTGCCATTTCTCTGCGACCACCTAACGCTGCGTTCTGTTCAAACTCACATCCGGTGGCTCCCCTTATCCCGAAGTTACGGGGTTAATTTGCCGAGTTCCTTCTCCTGGGTTCTCTCAAGCACCTTAGGCTTTTCGCCCCATCCACCTGTGTCGGTTTACGGTACGAGCTTCTCTTTCACTCCTTTAGTGGGTTTTCCTGGCACCGGCTGGAACCGCTCTCGCTTGGGCCGAAGCCCTCCCGAGGTCAAAAGTCTCAGGCTTATGATATGGGGATTTGCCACCATATCGCCCTACGCTCCTTCCGTGGCATCCATCAGCCACTTGGTCCTGTCCGATGCGTCACCACATCAGTTTAACGCGTCTGAGAAGGTTGAGGATTATTAACCTCATTTCCATCGACTACGCCTCTCGGCCTCGCCTTAGGTCTCGACTAACCCTGGGAAGATTAACTTTACCCAGGAAACCTTGGATTTTCGGTGTGCGGGCTTTTCACCCGCATTTTCGCATACTCATGCCAGCATTCTCATTTCTGATACCTCCAGCAGGAATCACCTCCTGCCTTCCTCGGCCTACAGAACGCTCTCCTACCACTCTATTGCTAGAGTCCACGACTTCGGTGACGCGCTTAGTCCCGATAATTTTGGGCGCAGAACCGCTCGACCAGTGAGCTATTACGCTTTCTTTAAAGGATAGCTGCTTCTAAGCTAACCTCCTGGCTGTCTGAGCAGTCCCACATCCTTTCCCACTTAGCGCGTACTTGGGGACGCTTAGTCGGTGGTAAGGGTTGTTTCCCTTTCGTCCGCTGATCTTATCACCCGCGGGCTGTCTGCCGTGAATCGGTTAAAACGGTATTCGGAGTTTGGTTGGGTTTGGTAAGCGGGTGTGCCCCCTAGTCCATCCAGTGCTCTACCCCCGTCAGCCTGTCACGACGCCATACCTAAATATGTTTCGGAGAGAACAAGCTATCGCCCAGTTTGATTGGCCTTTCACCCCCACCCACAGCTCATCCGAACACGTTTTAATGTATATCGGTACGGTCCTCCACGGGGTGTTACCCCCGCTTCAACCTGGCCATGGGTAGATCACTAAGGCTTCGTGTCTGCCGTGATTGACTTGACGCCCTATTCAGACTCGCTTTCGCTTCGGCTCCAGTCCTTCAGACCTTAACCTTGCCAATCACGAGCAACTCGCTGGCTCATTAAACAAAAGGCACGCCGTCAGGATGATAAATCACCCCTCCGACAGAATGTACGCACACGGTTTCAGGCTCTATTTCACTCCCCTCTCGGGGTGCTTTTAACCTTTCCCTCACGGTACTTATCGCTATCGGTCATCTGCTCGTATTTAGCCTTGGAGGGTGGTCCCCCCAGATTCAAACAGGGTTTCACGTGCCCCGTTCTACTCAGGATTCTACCAAGCGTAAATTCAGTGCCCTACTGGCCTATCACCATCTTTGGATGAGCTTTCCAGCTCGATTCAGTTACCAAATCCACGTCACGCGGTAGTCCTACAACCCCGAGATCGCTCTCGGTTTAGGCTCTTCCCCGTTCGCTCGCCGCTACTTAGGGAATCTCGGTTGATGTCTTTTCCTCTAGTTACTTGGATGTTTCGGTTCACTAGGTTGGCTTCTTGTAGCCTATGTGTTCAGCTACAAAATACTTGAATTGCTTCAAGTGGGTTGTCCCATTCGGATTCCTAGGAGTCAAAGGTTGTGTGCACCTCGTCCTAGATTTTCGCAGCTTGTCGCGTCCTTCTTCGCCGGCAGATGCCTAGGCATCCCCCGTGTGCGTTCTCTCGCTTAATTCCTTGTTCCAGCGATATAGCTCTCGCTTCGCATGAGCAGCTCGATACCTATATCTCTATAAGCACCCAGTCACTTATAATTGCTTTGCTTCTTGCTTGTTATCACTTCTCTGGAATTGCTTTCCCATACTGTCAATAATCG
>NZ_QGHD01000052.1 GCF_003148885.1 Hallerella porci
CACTTCTTTTACGGCGAAAGCGCCAACGCGATCGAGACGCAAATCTGGGTCGTGATGATTGCAAACTTGTTGGTAAAACTGGTCAAGGCGCAAGTAAATCGCATGTGGAGCTTTTCGAATCTAGTCTCGCTACTCCGTCACTCGCTTGGATACTACTACGACCTTGTTCCGTTCCTCGAAAATCCTGAACGAGTAGCTGCAAGCTCTTTTGTCGGGGGCCGTTCACCACCCGGCCAGCTCCAGCTAAATCTTGTCTAGGGGGCCCGCAAAACGCAAAGGCACCGCTTTCTGTCGAAATCGGCGCGTATTCAGCATATTGTGTTTATGTTGGAACTTTTACCGGACAGCAATAACTTACTAATCATACCATACAACAGCATAAGAAACACTAAAATATTGCAGACCATACCGCCCCAAAACAGGTACAACTTCAAGCCCTCATATCTAAAAAAACTGTTCTTACTTTCCTCAAGCTCCCGGATCTTCTGCTTCATCACGCTCGTAAGTGTATCAGACTGCTTCTCAAGAAGCTTTGTAGCCCTCTGTATAGCCTCTATATTCGCCTGTAACGCCTTTCTAACCTCTTGGACGGTGTTTTCCTTAACCTCATCTTTCAGGCTCCCAATCTCGCCCGATATAGCGTCTTGAAGCAATTCGTTGCTGTTCTTCAGCAGCTCTACGCTCTGCTTCAGCTCGCTGATGAGCTTCCTGTTCTGCTCTGCGTCTCTCTGCCTGTTCTGCTCTGCCCTCACTTGTTCTTGATTTGACTGCTTCATCAATTCCTCGCAGTTCTCGCTCGACATCGCCAACGCTTCTTTGAGCAGACTGTTTTCCAGCTCTGTCCGGCTCTGTCGGTTTAACTCTTGAAGCTGCTCTCTTGGACTGCTCTGCTTCTGCTGTTCGTGCATTTCTCTCAAACTCATGCTCCATACTCTCCTTTCCAAAATCCATATTGTAGTATTTTTCCAGCTTGTTATCCCTGATTTTACAAGCCTTTTCTCCTGCCTGTTCCCTGGCTAAGTCGGTATATGTGATGTACTTGTGGCTGTCCTGCCAGTCCACCCCGTACCCTCTTTCATTCATCAGCCGGATAAAGGTTTCCCGGCTGGTCGCTGTTTCCTTACAATCCAGCACCGCAAGGGCAATATCCTGCACATAGCTTTTGACCTTTCCCTGCTCTGCCTGTTTCAAAAGCTGGTAGGTGTCTTTGCTCCATGCCACCGTTTCTTCCCGGACTTCTCCAGCAAATGTCTTTCCTTTCTCCGGCACATGCAAGCCCTGTTCCCAGCTCTGCTCGTTGCACCGTTCCTTTAAGTCTTTAAGGTCGTGCTTACTCAGAGGGTAATTTAGGGTATAACAAAATAACCCACCCGAATATCGTTTTTTTTATTTGGTGAGTTTGTTCTTTCAAATACGAAACAAATGCTCATGTACGGTAAAGTATCACAAGAAAATTATGTCGAATTGACAGCCGCCTCCGCTATACCGAATAAGGAAATAAAGAGTCCTCAAATTTTGCGCTACTAAATGAAGACGAGCGGAAGTAATCTCCCGCTCGTCAGTAAACTTAACTATGCCATATCAATCCCGCTTCTTTCCCGCCACCGGCACTAAGAACAGCGCGGGCAACAGCAGGAAAGCGGTACAGACCAGCCCCCAGGGTATGGACACCTGCTGGGCTACCAGCCCCACAATAGGCCCGCCGATGATCTGCCCGAAAGAGTCCAGCTGTCCGCTGGTGGAAAAGACTGTGGCGCGCATTTTCTCATCCACATGGTCGTTCATCCAGGCGGCCAGCACAGGCTCCTTGATGGTGCGCATAAGCCCCGCCAGCAGGAACACCAACAACATGAACCAAAAGCTCCGCCCCACCGCGAAGAGAACCAGGAACAGGATATACCCGGCGCTGGTGGACATGACCACACTGGTTCGGCTGACAGTCCCTTTTTTCTCCATGCGGGCGATGAGCAACTGAGAAGCCAGAATACCTAAGCCGCTGCCGATAAGACTGATAACACCGAACCAAGTGACGCTGTTCAGCGGCCCGATAACGGGTATTACCGTGTCATCCAGAAAATGAGCGGTGGAGAGCCGGTCAAAGCCTTCACTGGCAAGTCCCCCGCATAGTGTGATTGCTAAGAGCGCCAGCAACACAGGTGCGCCTTTCACAAAGCCCAGGTTGAGCTTGAACAGGCAGACAAAGTCTTTAAGCAAGCCCTGCCGTTCCTCAATAGCAGGGGAGAAGTTGGTTTCTGGCATGATGCGAACCAACACCAGCCCCAACAACAAGCACAAACTGCCCCCCAAGATGACAGGCATTTGCAGGTTTATGTTTCCCAGCAGTGTGCCCAGCACCACGCCCAGAACGCCGCCGATTTGCCCCATTTGACTGCCCCGCAGGAACACCTTGTCTATGGGTTTGTCCTCTTCCTCCGAGGCAATCCACGCCTCCAGAGCGCCGGTGATGAAGGTATCACCGCAACCCCAGACAACCTGGGCCAGCAGAACCGGCGCGAACCACGGTAGCGCACCCTCCATCAGAAAGCCCAGGCCGTAGAGGAACATTCCAATCAGCACCGAGCGCCGACGGCTATACAAATCCGCCACCACACCGGTGGGTATCTCGAACAGAAAGCAGGAGGTCTCCAGAACCGTCCCTACCAGGACAAGCTGGAAAGCATCCAGCTGCACCACCTCCAGGTGGTACACGATGGAAAGCACTGTGGACATAGAAACCGCCAGGGAAAAGACAAATCGGATCAGCAGGTAGACAGAATATGCCTTTGAATTTTTAGCAAACATGAAGTTACATTCTCCTTTCAAATCTCATTTTATATGACTTTTGCAAGCTGTTAAGCTAACTTGTGGAACATATGCCGAACCTTATCTATACGGCTATTCGGGCGGCGGGGTTGGCAAATAAATTTACCAATAGCTGGCTGGTATCCTTTTAACTCTGTCAAGCAGACTCCCTGCCCATTTGTGAAATAAGTTAAATCGTTCCTGTATTCTTGAATACATCTAGCAGGGATTTCTCCTTTCAGAATGACCTCGTCATTCTTTATCTGAGTACTTACAATATCTGCACAATACCTTGGAGCATCATGATACGCCCGTGAGAGATATTCTTGCGGTGCATAAATTTCAAAATAGAGATATGGTTCTAATAATTCTGTCCCCGCTCTTCTTAAAGCCTGCTCCAATACAATAGGAGAAAGCAGCCGAAAATCTGCCGGGGTGCTTACGGGACTATAATACTCACCATATTCAAAACAGATTTTACAGTCTGTCACTTCCCATCCATACATCCCTTGCTCACAACCATAACGAACTCCTTCCATAACTGCATTTTGGAATGATTGGTTTAAATACCCAAGTGAAACCCGGCTTTCATACTGCACCCCGCTCCCAAGAGGGAGCGGTTCTACTGATAATCCAATAGTAGCCCAGAAAGGATTCGGCGGCACTTCAATATGGATGGTATATTCTGCTTTTCCTAACGGTCTTTCCATGTATATAACAGTAGGTTCTTTTATTTCTGCCTCTACATGATACTTTTCCTCAAGAATGGCACAAATAACTTCCATCTGTACCTTCCCCAAAAAGGAAAGTATAATTTCATGCGTTGTAGTATCCACGTAATACTTTAAAAGAGGGTCGCCATCTGAGATTTCTGTAAGCGCCTCAAGTAACACTTCCCGCTGTTCGGATTTCTTTACTTCAATTGTTGTTTGGAGTATAGGGAGCGGATTTTCAATAGATTCCCGCTGCGGCAACAGTATTTCGTTCCCCAAAATACTGTTTAGCTGCAAAACATCATTTGGTAAAATTACAATTTCACCAGAGTAAGCCGTATCTGCTAAACACAATTCACCGTTTGTAGGAATACTCATCTCTGTAATTTTTATTTTCTCTTTTTCTGATATTCTGACAACGTCCCTCGAATGCAATGCGCCGCTGTACAGACGCACATAAGCCAAACGCCTCCTTTTTTCTGAATATTCAATCTTAAAAACCTGCCCGCATAGTTCAGATTGACCTTCAGGCGTTGATGAATAAAATTTACTGGCAATTACTTCTATAAGCTGCCGAATCCCCAGATTGTTTTTAGCGCTTCCGTGATAAACGGGAAATAACGTTCCGTTTTGGAATCTCCTGTTTTCTTCCTGTTCCAGTTCTGACATTTTAAACGGTTTCCCTGACATATATTTCTCTAATAGTTCATCGTTTCCCATAATTACCGCATCCCACTGTTCCATATCGTCATTGTCCGTTACATTTATATGGGGATGCTGCCCAACCTTTTGCTTCACTATAATTTCCGAAGAAAGCTTTGCTTTCATTTCCCGATATACCATTGGCAAATCAATCCCCTCTTGGTCAATTTTATTGATGAAAAAAATTGTCGGAATCTTCATTATCTGTAGTGCATGAAACAGTATACGGGTCTGTGCCTGTATGCCATCCTTTGCAGAAACTAATAATACTGCTCCGTCTAATACGGATAAAGAACGGTATACTTCCGCCAAAAAATCCATATGGCCTGGCGTATCTATAATGTTGACTTTTAAATCCTCCCACTGAAAAGATGTCACTGCTGTCTGGATAGTGATTCCCCTTTGACGCTCCAAATTCATTGTATCTGTCCTTGTTGTGCCTTCATCTACGCTCCCTAGTTCTGCAATTGCACCACTGGTATACAATAAACTTTCCGTTAATGTTGTCTTTCCTGCGTCAACGTGAGCCAGAATGCCTAAGTTAATTATTTTCATGTATTAGTGTCCGGTAAAACTTTTTAATTCAACCTAAAATCTAACAAAAAAAGGCGACTTCCGTTTCCGGGAGCCGCCACTTTTGACTATAGTTTCTTTTGCACATAAAACAAATTCAAAAGCACTATGGAATGTAGAAATTTTACCGGACAGCCGATATACGCACAAATCACAAAATACCTCTCTAAAGGCGAAATTCTGGGGCAATCCCGCAGCGTTGGCGGGGAACGCTATGTCAAGAAGTTCGACGGGTTCCAGCACCTGCTCGTGCTGTTGTTCGCTGTATTCAAAAATTACAGGTCCCTGCGCGAAATCCTTACGGGAGTGAACACGGAAGCGAGGCACCTGTGGCACGCCGGGTTCACGGGACCGCTGAAGATGAGCACTTTTTCCGACGCGAACAACAGACGCCCCTGCAAGTTCTTCGAGGCCGTCTACAAGTCGCTCTACGAAAAGTTCGGCCGTTTTTTACCGGACAG
>NZ_QGHD01000053.1 GCF_003148885.1 Hallerella porci
GAAGATACTGCTGCATCTCTGACCCAGTGTTGAGTCGATAACGGGTGAAAGCATGGAGTCAAATTGCTCCATGATTGAAAAAATTCCTCCAAAAGGAGAGAGTTTCTCAGATTTTATTGCTACCTTTACCATGTCTGTCGGGTTTGATACATATTTTGATTTGCAACACTAAGATAAGTGAAAATTCTGACATGGCAAAATCCTGGGCAACTTTTTGTTGCTCAGGAACTTAAAAAGTTATATTTGTAATAGTGTTGCGGAATTAAGGTAATAATAAAACCTCCGCATCTATCCTTTTTTATTTTCAAAGGCGCAAGTCTGCATTTGCGCCGGAGTCGTTTTATTCTTTAATATCATAGGTTTGTCATGAGTATTCAAATTCAGAATCTTACATATATCCATCCTGATAAGGAAATCCTTTTTCAGAATCTCACTTTCTCCATCGCTTCCCATGCCCGGTGCGCCATCATCGGAGAAAACGGTGTCGGGAAATCCACCCTTTTACAAATCATGGCACGCAGGCTGAAGCCGGTGTCCGGTACGGTTGTCGAGGAGGAGACTCCCTATTTCGTGCCGCAGCATTTGGGGCAATACAATGAGCGGACAGTCGCCGAAGCGCTTGATATCTCCAGGGAGCTGGATGCCTTGCACGCCATCTTGCGCGGGGAGGTCACGGAAGAGAACCTCGCGTGCCTGAATGAAAAGTGGGACGTGGAGGAGCAGGTAACGGCGGCTCTCGGCAAGTGGGATTTGTCCCATGTCTCGCCGGACACGCCGATGCGCGAATTAAGCGGGGGCGAGAAGACGAAAGTCTTTCTGGCGGGAATCACGCTGCACCGTCCGGGGCTGGTCTTGCTGGACGAGCCTACCAACCACCTGGACCTGGCGGGCAGGGAGAAGGTGTACGCCTTCCTTGCGACGTATCCCGGAACCATTGTGGTAGTCAGCCACGACAGGACTTTGCTGAACCGGATGTCGGCGATGTATGAGATGTCTGCCGACGGCATCCGCTTCTATCCCATGAATTACAACGCCTACAAGGAGTGTAAAGAGCAAGAGTTTCAAGCCAAGACTGCACAACTGGAGAACCGGCAAAAGGAATTGAAGAAGGCGCAGAAAGAGGCGAAAGAGGCGATGGAGCACCAGCAGAAACACAATGTACGCGGCGAGAAGCAGAGCGAGAAGAAGGGCATCGCCCGCATCGCTATGGGAAACCTGCAAAACAAGGCGGAGAACTCGACCGCCAGACTCAGCAAGGTCAAGCAGGAAAAACTTCAGGGCATGAACGAGGAAATCCGGACAATCAAGTCGTCCATCAGCCTGGCAAGCACCATCAAGATAGATTTCCACTCTTCCACGCTCCATGCAGGGCGGAAGATGATAGAGGCAAGGGGGATGAACTTCGCATATCCCGGTATGCCGCCGTTGTGGAGGCAGGGGTTGGATTTCACCGTTTACAGCGGGGAGCGCATCAGGCTGACGGGCGCCAACGGAAGCGGAAAGAGCACGCTGCTCGAACTGATGGTGGGTTTGAAGCATCCGACAGAAGGCACTGTCTTCAGGGCCGACAAGTTGAACTATGTCTATCTGGACCAGGAGTATTCCCTTATCCGCAATGACCGGACCGTCCTGGAGCAGGTCACTGCATTCAACGCCGCCGCCCTGCAAGAGCACGAGATAAAGATATGCCTGAACCGCTTCCTCTTCACGCAAGCGATGTGGGACAAGCGATGCGCCTGCCTGAGCGGGGGCGAACGGATGAGGCTGGCGCTTTGCTGCCTGATGGTGGGCAGGAACACGCCGGATATCATCATCGCGGACGAGCCTACCAACAACATCGACATCGTGAACGTCGATATACTGACCTCCATCTTGAAGGAGTATCGCGGCACCTTGATTGTAGTCAGCCACGACACGGTTTTCCTTGACGAGCTGTCCGTGGAAAAAGAGATTTCCTTGACGAAACCTTGTGTACCTTCTTGCTAAATAGTACTTTTGCCGCCGGTATTAGTTAAAAATTAAAAGATTGTAAGTATGAATTTACCAGAAGACCCGGTGATGCTGTATAGCTTCATCAACATGAAATTGCGTGATTTCTATCCTTCGCTGGATGCCCTTTGCGAGGATATGAATATAGAAAAGGGTGACATCGTACAAAAGCTGAAAGCCGTAGGGTTTGAGTATAGCCCGGAGAAGAACAGGTTTTGGTAAATAGGCGGTGTGTCTGAATACGGAATGGCACGCGGATGACATCCGCGTGCCATTCTTTTTCTTATTTGCAGGTCCTTATTTCGCCAAATCGCCAATTTCATCCAAATTCTTCCGGATGTCATTGTCGTTCAGCTCGTAGTTCACGAGGTCGCCGGAGAGGTACTTGTCGTAAGATGCCATATCGACAAGTCCGTGACCGGAGAGGTTGAACAGAATGACTTTCTCCTCGCCCGTCTCTTTGCACTGCTTTGCCTCGCGGATGGCAGCGGCAATAGCGTGGCAAGACTCCGGTGCCGGGATAATGCCTTCCACCTGTGCGAACAGCACGCCGGCATCAAACGATTCCAACTGTTGGATATCTACCGCCTCCATCAGCCTGTCTTTCAGCAATTGCGACACAATGACACCCGCACCGTGGTAACGCAAACCTCCAGCATGGATATTGGCGGGAGCGAAGTTGTGTCCCAAGGTAAACATCGGCAGCAGAGGGGTGTAGCCTGCCTCGTCGCCAAAGTCGTACTGGAACTTGCCGCGTGTCAGTTTGGGACAAGAGGCAGGTTCGGCTGCAACGAAACGGGTCTTCTTGCCTTCAAGGATGTTGTGCCGCATGAAGGGGAAGGAGATGCCGCCGAAGTTGGAGCCACCGCCAAAGCAGCCAATCACCACATCGGGATATTCGCCTGCCATCTCCATCTGCTTCTCTGCCTCCAGGCCGATAACCGTCTGATGCAAGGTGACGTGGCTCAACACGGAACCGAGGGTGTATTTGCAGTTCGGCGTGGTGCGTGCCAGTTCGATGGCTTCGGAGATGGCGGTACCCAGCGAACCCTGGTGATTGGGATATTTAGTCAGAATGTCTTTTCCGGCACGGGTGGACATGGAGGGCGAAGGAGTGACCTGCGCGCCGAAAGTCTGCATCATGCTGCGGCGGTAAGGCTTTTGCTCGTAGCTGACCTTCACCTGATAGACGGCGGCTTCCAGTCCGAAAAGGCGTGCGGCGTATGACAACGAGGCTCCCCATTGTCCGGCACCCGTTTCGGTAGTGACGTTGGTCACACCCTCCTGCTTGCAGTAGTAAGCCTGCGGAATGGCGGAGTTCAGTTTGTGCGAACCCATCGGGCTGACACTCTCGTTCTTGAAATAGATGTGCGCCGGGGTACCCAGTGCCTTCTCCAGTCCGTAGGCACGCACCAGCGGGGTGCTGCGGTAGTACTTGTACATTTCGCGCACCTCCTCGGGGATTTCAATCCAGGCATCCGTCTGGTTCAACTCCTGCCGGCACAGCTCTTCGGCGAAGATGGGGAACATGTCTTCCGGCTTCAGCGGTTGCTTGGTGGCAGGGTTGAGTGGCGGCATCGGTTTGTTCACCATATCCGCCTGTATGTTGTACCAGTAATGTGGAATCTCCTCTTCGGGGAGGATAAATCTTTTTCTCTTTTCACTCATAACGGTTATCATTTTAGAACTAATCAAGGGGCAAAAGTAACCATTATTTTCAATTCAATGTCTTTTTCTTATCACCCTAAAATCCGCAACTATCATCCAATACACGATTAAGGGTAGATTTATGAGTCGTTAGTAGCAGCTTTCAGTAAAAAGCAACAGCACAACATCAATATGTAGCCACCATCCCCTTACCCCACGATGCGACTTGAGGTAATACGCAGATTCAAACCGGAAAGAAAGGATTCTTATCCGAATTCTGTTTTGAAGGGTTTTGCATAAGCTCGGTTCTCTGTGTAGATATTCAGCACGTATTGCCTTGCAGTCATGATCCACTTGGCAGGTACGGAGATGAATCTGAAGACAAAAGCCTTTATGCGACTCGTTTTCTTGAGCCCAAAAGCCTTGGTGTCAAGCCTGCTCATGATGGTCTTGTAGAAATTGTGTATCAATGCAGTAAGCAGAAGAAAGACAGTATTCTCCGCCATGAATGACTTGGGGAGCCTGCTCCAACCGAATCCGTTGTTCATGTCGTCAAAGATACGTTCCTTGCCGCCACGCAGATTGTAGAATTCAACAATGTCCCTTGTCGATGACTTGTAATCGTTGGTCAGAATACAACGGTAAGTGTATTCGCCTTCCCACAGGTCAAGGTCGCCACTGTTGCGTCTTTGTCTCTGGATGACAAGACGATAGCACTTGCCTTCCCATTTCTCAACGAGAATGGAATTGAGTTCGAACTGGATGCCGTTAATCTCCTCCGTCTTCCATCCTCTCAGAGCAAAGATGTCATTGTAGAGCGAACTGCATCGGTTGGCACGGATGTAGAAAAGTTTGCAATGCTTCTCTATCTCACTGACGATTTCCTTCGAGCAGGAACCGCAGTCTGCCCTGAAGCGATTTACACGGATGTTCTGGGATTCCAGAAGAGCGAAGAATCTCTTATGGGTGTCTGCCTGATGAAAACGCACATTCGTGTTACCATCGCTGTTCTCGATATAGACTATCTTGTCACCGATAACATATACGCCAGGCCTGTAGCCGAGGAACTTTTTGTAGGTCGGTTTTGCATCATACTTCTCCGTTTCAAGGAACTGATGGTCAAAGTCAACATCGTATTCCTCAATTTCCTTCAACTCGCCTGTAGAAACCAAAGCGTTTATAAGCAATGTGTTGAGTTTGTCTGCAGTATTGAAATCATAGGTCTTGCCTTGGTCGGAAGTATAGGAGATGTTTTCCTGTGTCAGTTCCTTGATGGCTCTGAGGATGGTATCAGAGCTGCATGTACGAAGGGTAGGATGATACGAGAGATGGCG
>NZ_QGHD01000054.1 GCF_003148885.1 Hallerella porci
GTATGTCCATGTTTTTTTGAAGGCGTATTTCCTCTTTTTCAGAATAAAATCTATATTCACGATAGATGTCAACAACCATGATGGCTAACAGAGCCTATCGAAACTTTAACCGAAGCAGATTCTTGCCGCGCAGAAATTGCGGGCGATTCGATTTTTGTAAAAGACGAAGCGCAAGTTTACGTTTGCAAAGATAGCGAATGGGTGAGAGCGGCCGCCGAAAGCGAAGAAAGTTCTTCATCCGATGAAAATTTGAGCTCAAGCGAAAACGATAAAAATTCCAGTTCCAGCGAAAAGGTAAAAAGTTCTTCAAGCGAAAAAGCGGGAAGTTCGTCGAGCTATAAAACTGCGAGTTCTTCAAGTGGCAAAGCATCAAGTTCTAGCGCAAAAGATAAAAGCTCCGATTCGAAATCTAGCTCCAGTCAAAAAGATAACAGCTCTAGCAGCGTAGCAAAGTCGAGTAGCTCTGAAGAATCAAAGCCGTTTACTGTAGAATATTCGCTTTCGCCGGATTCGTTGACGGCAGCGCAGTCGGTAAAGGTTATCGTTAAGGTTTCGAATGACGAAAATTTGGACCTGCGTTATTACCTGAGCAAAGAAAAACCGGTGGTTTCAATCGGCGGCGGGAATGTCGATTGGACGGGCTCAATTAAAGACGGCAAAATTGCGAAGGAAGCCGACGGCACTTACAGCTTCGAAGTTTCCGAAGAAAACCAGATTGCGACGATTTACTGGGACAATTCGATTCGCGAAAAGGTTGAGACGATTGCGATTCCGCATGTGGATGTGACAGGCCCGGAAGCGCCGAGCCTGAAAATCGATTACGACATCGGAAACTTGACCGCAAACGTGACTGTTGTCGCCAAGGCGGACTTGGGCGGCCGCGTGAAAGCGGGACTTCAAAAGATCGAAGTAACCGTTGAAAAAATGGAAAGCGAAACGGTGACAAAAATTGAACAAACGAAGATTTTTAAGAATGTCGCCGAAGGCCAAGAATACAGCTTTACTACGAAAGCGCTGACTGGGAATGAAAATTACATTATCCGCGCGGTCGCCTACGACAAGGTCGAAAACAAGGGCAAGATTGCTTCGGAAGAAGTGAAAGCGTTATCGCAGAAATTAGGACAAAATATTACTGTCGGAAATGCCACGTACACGAAAACTGCGCTTGTGGCTGTAACAACGAAAAACGTGACGGTAACAGGTTCGGGCAGCGCTGGCGCCTTTGTCTCGGGCAGAAATGTGACTCTCAAGCCATATGCGATTGGAAAATACGAAGTAACGCAGGAACTTTACCAGGCGGTGATGGGCACGAACCCGAGTTACTTTACTTCAAGCCCTGCCAGCGGCGAAGTGCAAAAGTTGCGCCCGGTAGAAATGGTCAACTGGTTTGAAGCAATTGCGTTTACCAACGAACTGACGAAGAAAATGTTTGGTGCAAAATATTGTGTTTACTATTCCGATGCGAATTTCACGACAGTTTATACGAAGTCGGATGCTGCCAACAGCAAAACGCCGTACTTTGACACAACCAAGAAGGGCTACCGCCTGCCGACGGAAGCCGAATGGGAATTTGCCGCCCGTGGCGGAAACCAGTCCGCCAGCGCCTGGAGCTACACCTATTCGGGGTCGAACACGATTGGAAATGTTGCATGGTATACCGATAACTCCAGCAGCAAGACTCATGAAGTGGGCAAGAAGTCGCCGAATACCTTGGGACTTTATGATATGAGTGGAAATGTCTGGGAATGGAACTGGGACTGGTATGGCAGTAGCGTGAGTGGCTCTACACTTGTGACTGGTCCTATTTCGGGTTCTTACCGCGTGAGACGTGGCGGCAGCTGGCACGGCAGCCTTGCGTCTTACGCAACCGTGTCCGACCGCGACTGCTACAACACCCCGAGCAATCGCGACTACATCGACGGGTTCCGACTTGCTTATTCCCTGTAGGTTTATCCATCTGGAAATAGCCCTATAATCAACAACCGCGCCTGCAGACCGCAAAATCCGCAGGCGTTTTCGTTTTTTCAAAATTCTAAATTTGCCATATTTCAAAATCTCACTGGTTATCCTGATTAATCAAGTTCACGACGACTTTCACCATGATGTCTTTTTCATCGCTTTTGCTTTCGGCAATCATCAGCGTGAGGGCAACCAAAGTGTTGTCTGCGATTCGCTTGTGGCCATCGGCAGCGTACAAGATGCCGTTCTTTTCCATAAACCACAAGAAAAGCATTGCAGCGATGCGTTTGTTGCCATCGGTAAACGAATGATTTTTAATCACGAGATACAAAAGAGTCGCCGCTTTTTCTTCGACAGAAGGGTAGAGGTCCACACCTCCAAAGGTCTGGTAAATCTGTCCGATGGAACTTTTGAAACTTTCGTCTTTTTCGTTTGCAAACCAGGCGCTTTCGCCAAATTTTTTCTTTAATGCCTGAATTGCCTGCATCGCATTTTCATACGTTGCATGAAATTTTTGCTTCGTAGTCGTCTTTTTGACCGTTAACGTTTGGTAATCGTAATGGTCTAAAGTATCAAGCGCATAAACATAGTCCGAAATGACCGTGAACAATCCCGAATATTCATGCGTTGAAAGCTGATTTTGAAACGCAATCGTTCGACTCATCAACGCAACGACATCTTTCAAATCGTTGTAATGGTCCAGGCGATTCTGGTTTACCGCAAAGCCCTTGACAAGATAGTCTTTTAAAACCGAGGTCGCCCAGCGGCGGAATTGAACGCCCTGCTGGCTTTTGACATGGTATCCTACCGAGATGATGACGTCCAAATTGTAAATTTGAGTGGGACGATACTTGTACTGAGTATTATGCAAAATTTGCATATTACTTTTTTCGTTAATTTCGCCCTCGCTTATTGCGTTTTTGATATGACGAGCAATGACGGATTGATCTTTGTTAAACAGCATCACCATTTGCGCCTGCGTAAGCCACACGGTGTCGTTTTCGAGCTGGACATTTAATTCGATTTTTCCGTCTTAGGTTTTGTAAATTGCGATATTTGATTTTTGTGAATTCATAAATTCTCCATAAAAAATAGAGGTGCCTTTTGCGGCATCTGAAAAAAAATGATTTTATTATTTATTGGATGATTTGAAAGCGAATACAGGCGAGGGCATTCCTCGGCATTACTTGGCAAAAGCCGTCGCGCAAGTCGTGTTCTTGCGAGCTATCCTATATCACGTTCAAAAAGTGAAACGACTCGCCCGTGGATGCATACGCCTCTGTCAGCGAGAATGATGATATCTTGGTTGAATCTAATAAAAATTCCAGAAAATTGTTGATAAAATGAAATTTACAAAAACATGAGTGTCACCCTGAGTGGAGTGCGAAGCATTTGCTTACTGTGTCATCCTGAGTGGAGCCGTAGGCGAAACGAAGGATCTAGATGTTCACAAGTGCTAGATCCTACCCCAAAGGGGTAATTCAACTAAGGAACTAAAGTTCCAAGTTTCATATATTCAATTGCCGCAAGATTTTGTTCGAGAAACATCGCCGGCGCAAATGAAAAGCCGCCCTTTGAAATGTTGACCGTGCGAATCTCAATTTGAGTTGGGTATTGACACTACCCAGTTGATGGCCTTCTTTTTAGTTGAAAAAATATAATCAATTTTTAAAGGTGTAAGGTTTGCGTCGTCATTCTGAGCGTAGCGAAGGGATGATACTTTAGTAAGCGCGTTTGCTATATTATTTCGCATGAAATATCTCATAGGCATTGGTGAAATTTTGTTCGATTGCTTGCCTTCGGGGAAAAAACTCGGGGGAGCGCCTGCAAATTTTGCATACCATGCGACACAGTGTGGGCGAAACGGCTGCGTTGTAAGCGCAATCGGTAACGATAACCTCGGTGATGAAATCGTTCGCATTTTGGATAACGTTCAAATGCGTCACCAGCTTGAACGCGTGAATTACCCGACAGGAACGGTGCAAATTTCGCTTTCAAAAGGCGGAATCCCGCAGTATGAAATTTGCGAAGGTGTCGCTTACGACAATATTCCCTATACAAAAGAGCTTGCAAACCTTGCGAAAAATGCCGAAGCAGTTTGCTTTGGAACGCTTGCCCAGCGAAGCCCTGTGAGCCGCGCGACAATCCAGAAATTCCTTGACGATGCCTGCGATGCACTCCGCGTTTTTGACATCAACCTGCGCGAAAACTGGTATAGTAAAGAGGTGATTGTAAGCTCGCTTGCACGCGCAAACATTTTAAAAATTAACGACGAAGAACTCAATATTGTGGCGCCCATGCTCCTGGAAAACGACGAAGCACTCGCTTTGCGTGGGACGCACCTTGCCGCAGACAGAAAGTGCACAACCGAAATTTGCCGCAGGCTGATTTCAAAATTTGGCTTGCAAATGCTGATTCTTACTTGCGGTGCAGAAGGCTCGTTCGTGTTTTCTGCAAATGAAATCTCGGAAAAGAAAACGCCCAAAGTCAAGGTGGTCGATACCGTGGGCGCAGGCGATTCGTTTACCGCCGCATTCATCTCGCAGATTTTGAACGGGAAAAGCATTGCTGAAGCGCATGAGCGCGCGGTCGAAGTTTCCGCCTACGTTTGCACGCAACACGGGGCGATGCCTAAATATGTTATATAAGATAGTGGAATTCGTTGAAGAGTAGGATTAGAAAGAAAATTATTGCTGTCCGGTAAAAGTTCCAACATAAACACAATATGCTGAATACGCGCCGATTTCGACAGAAAGCGGTGCCTTTGCGTTTTGCGGGTCCCCTAGACAAGATTTAGCTGGAGCTGGCCGGGTG
>NZ_QGHD01000055.1 GCF_003148885.1 Hallerella porci
AAAAGAATGGCGACTGTCGGAATTTGCGTTGCGCTGTGCGATTGTGCGTAAGCGTTCATCACCGAATTGACATATTTTCCCATCTGCGCCAACGTGTTTGCGTCAGGCCCGGATTTGTGTTCGAGCAAAACGCCTACGAGTGCGTGATCGCCCGAAGTGGCGTTCACCCGAAACGCCAAATCGGCTTCGCCCGTTTCGTCCACATTCGAATAGGAATCGGGAATGCGCACAAATGTATTCGGATCGACCGCTGCCAAAAATTGCTGAATCTCCAAATTGGATTTTGCGGAAAGTTTCAACAACGCCCGCAGATGATTTTCGTCGGCAAAAAGCCAGCGGAAAAATGCGTCATGACTGCGACGAGAATTTTTTGTCATTTTGTTCTCCATTGGGAACGCCCCCAAAAAAGCGGATAAGGACAATTTTCCCTATCTAAGAGTATAGACGCTTTAATTAGTAAAAATGCACCAAAAGTAAAGAAGATTTTACTTAAAAACGAAAAAAGTTGAAATCAATGCATAATTCACAATTGATAATGAACAATTCAAAAGTTAGGCAGCTTCGCTGCTATTTATAGCAAGCGCGCCGCAGACACATCCGCCATGTCATTCTGAACGGAGCCGAAGGCGGAGCGATATATGAAACTTGGAACTTTAGTTAAGCCCTTTGGGGTAGAATCTAGCGCTTTTCGCAATGAGAACAGCTAGATTCTTCACTGCGTTCAGGATACATTTCCCGTGTAATTCTGAGTGGAGTCGAAGGCGAAGTGAACGGATCTAGCAGTTCATATTAAGCCAAAAATTTTTAAAGATGAGTTCCCGCGGTCAAAATAATGGCAAGAAATTTCATTTGAAGTGTCCATCCGAAAAAAAGTGGCTAGAAATTTCATTTGAACCCTCCATCTGAAACTTTTGACGCTGGAAATTCCCTTTTGTTTAGAGCTTAGAATTTCTAAGCTCAAAGTTCTCAGCTCTAAGCTCTCAAAACCCCGCGCAGAGAAAGATTTTGCCATTTTCTCTCCAAAATTCCAATTTTTAGCAAATCAAAGAGCTCGTAAAAATTATTGACGGAACTGTTTTTTTTTACATTCCGCTATGAAATTGCTTAAAAGGAGCTTTTTTGATGCAAAAAGTTCAACCAATGAAATGGGTGAGATAATGAAAAGGTTCTTTTTAATGATGGCAATCGGTATTTAATCTGAATGGATTTTTTCAATGTCTCTTCAAGATGACAAAAGGTTGATTTGGTCAGAAACGCTTGTCTTTATTGGAGCTGGGGCTACTGCAAGCCTTGGCATGCCACAGACAAACGAACAAACCGAATTTTTTCGAAATTTGGCTGATGAAAATGCGGCTAAATCGTTAAAAGAAGTGGCGAAAAATTTCGAACCCGAAGACTTGCGCCGACTTGAAGATTTCTTGACTCTGCTTGGAAATGAAAAGAAAAAAGGGGATTCTTGGCTTGAAATAACGCCATCGGAACGCGAGGCCGCAAAGCGGGCATATCAGAATATTTCTCCAACTATTGATGACGCTGTTTTGGAAGCTCGGATTTTGGAACTGCGGCATGCTTATGACTGGCTTGCGTTAAAACAAATTATTCCTGTATGCCCAAAGTCGCACCAAGATAATCTGATTAGAGATTTATACACTCTTTTGGATAAAAAGATAAATGCAAAGCAGAGCATCAAGGTTTGCGCGGTTTCTGAGGGGCACGATGAAATTGTCATTGAAAATTCAAGGCTTCGGGGCGCTTATTCTTGTGCGATTTGCTTGACTGTTTTTCTGTTTGCAAAGGCTTGGAAAAATTTGGCGAACGGGAAAAATGCTGACAAATTAAAGCAGTACGAGGCGTTTGCGAATTCCCTTGCTCGGCTGATGCAAAAAGAAGGAGGCCGGTTTGAAAAATGCGGTTATCCTTTGAATAGTAGAGCGTTTTACTTGTTTAGCTATTCCATGGTTTCCTTTA
The DNA here is from genome assembly GCF_003148885.1 of Hallerella porci. NCBI lineage: Bacteria > Pseudomonadati > Fibrobacterota > Fibrobacteria > Fibrobacterales > Fibrobacteraceae > Hallerella > Hallerella porci. The sequence continues at coordinate 1,969 of NZ_QGHD01000055.1, forward strand.
ATTTTGAAACCGTAATCATGTGGCTGCTTTTTAATGCCCACAAGGCTGCGAATCATTCAGGGTTTTATCTATCGACAGGTCAGGAATTGAATCTCTGGCTCGATTTTGGATTCAATACTAAAAGCCGTAAAGTAAGCAAAAAAGATTTGGACCGAAATCCGGGAAAATTTTCCTATTCATTTAATGAGACGGTTGCCTTTCGCCAAAATGAGTGCTCGGTTCCCGGCAGCCCTATTAATCGTGTCGGAAAGTTTTATTTTGCCCATGGAAGTTCCAACTGGCGCGAATGCCCTGTGTGTGGGCGCATGATGTATTATTTGGGCGATGAATGGGGTGTAAATTCGCTGCATTTGAATCCGCCGCTTCCAGTTCCGATTTTTGATAATGACGATTTTAATAGGACGGAATGCGAAAAAGAATGGCGGACAAAAAAGCTGCAAACAGATGCCTTGGAATGCGTGTCTTGCGGCTCCAAGACTTTTGCTAATAGCGCCCCCATGATTATGCAGACTTTGATCAAGGGACCCCCCACCTCGTTTCTTGAAGAGGTTCAGAGAGATATCAGGGTGAGCCTTGAAAAGGCTCGTCATATTGTTTTGTTCGGCTATCAATTGCCTCCAGATGATGCGTTGTGGATTCAGACATTTTCAGAAGCGGTACGGTGCCGTAAAGGTTCAACGGATGCGCCCTATTGCACGGTGATTGTTGGTCATAAAGGTCCGCAAAAGTGGCTGTATGGCGATGAAATGCGGGAATATGCCGAGAAGCATCGCTGTGAAAAAGATGCTGCGGAATACGGTGTTTGCGCCATAGACAATGCGGTATCGATTTTTGATGAAAAACATGTTCGCGCCTATTGCGGCGGTATTCCGCAAGTATTTAATCAATCCACAGAACAGGATGTAAAGGAAATCCTTTATCCTGATTTTGTGGAGTGGAAAGGAACTCGATTAAACATTTAAAAAGGAGTAAAAAATGGTATATTATATTGAATGCATTGTGACCAAGGTGGAACAGGAGTCCTCGGACTCTATAAAATTTTACATAAAAGGGTGTCAAAACTATGCAGTTGTTTTAAAAAAGGATGATAAGGAGGAACACAAGAATCTGTTCTTTGATAATGATTTCAAAAAAGCCATTGTACAAGAGGCTGATGAGGGACTTAAAACAAACGATCCTTTAATGAAAGATATGATTCTCGCAGCATGGTCATCTAATAAGAAAATTAGACTAGATGTGGAAGAACCTGAAGCGGAAAAAACTAAAGAGGATAAATCTAAAGTTGAAAAACCTGAAGAGGGAAAAGCTAAAGCAGATGATAAAAGTCTTATGGTTCTCATAAGTTATATTACTTTAAAATTTAAAACAACATAAATAAAGGAAAACTCATGAAGCATTTAGCTAAAATTTCGCTTTTCTTTTTAGCCTCTTTATTTTGTGCTTGTGACGACAGTGGAAGTTCTGCAGCAGCAGAAGATTCAAGTACATCCGAAATTACATAGAACTCTAGCAGTTCGCAAAAGGATTCGGATGAT
>NZ_QGHD01000056.1 GCF_003148885.1 Hallerella porci
AGTCCTCGAAAAATGTTACGAGAAGGGTGCGTCCGATGCCAGGGTCCGTCGAGACGACATCATCGAGTTCAGGAAACGGCTGAAGAACGGGAAGGTACTAGTTCACAAGTCGAGGCTGGTCGAGTACGTGGATCCGCATACTCCCGGCGTTCATGGCGTCTATCACTGCTTTGCGAGCCTTGTCCGTCTTGCACTCCTGAATGAAGGTATAGGAGATGTTTTCCTGTGTCAGTTCCTTGATGGCTCTGAGGATGGTATCAGAGCTGCATGTACGAAGGGTAGGATGATACGAGAGATGGCGCATCAGTTGTGACGTTACATCTTCCACGCATGAGCCGCCACAGAAATAAACGCTCATCAGCGAACGGACTATCTCGCTGAACTGATATCCGAAGATACTGCTGCATCTCTGACCCAGTGTTGAGTCGATAACGGGTGAAAGCATGGAGTCAAATTTCTCCATGATTGAAAAAATTCCTCCAAAAGGTGTGAGTTTCTCAGATTTAATTTGTATTTTTGCCATGTCATATTAGAGTTTTGCTTGTTTTCTTTTTGCAACACTAAGATAAGTGAAAATTCTGACATGGCAAAATCCTGGGCAACTTTTTGTTGCTCAGGAACTTATAAATAAAGTTAAATTATAGTGTTGCGGAATTAAGGTAAATTCGAATTTTATGGTAACTTGTTTTGATGTATGTGAGATTCTTGAAATGCTGTCTGAAGCATCTGTAAAGGTATTTTTGGACGGCGGTTGGGGTGTCGATGCACTTATAGGCAGAGAAACAAGAATACATAACGACATCGATCTGTTCGTAGAGAAGAAAGACTACTGTATAACCATATCCGTGATTACAGGGAAGGGATACAGAGAAGTTATAATGGACTATACGACCGACAGCCATACTGTCTGGAAAGATGACAACGGAAGAATAATCGATCTGCATTGTTTCGAATATGTCGAAGATGGAATTCTATATGACGGATACACTTTCCCAAGCGAAACTTTCTCAGGTAAAGGAAAAATCGGAAATATTGAGGTGTTCTGCATAAACCCGGAGGCACAGGTACAGTTCCATCTTGGATATGAATACGATGAAAATGATGTCCACGATGTTCTGTTGTTATGCAGAACTTTCAATCTTGAGATACCGGAGCAATATAAAACTCACATCTGATTCAATATGCTATGATTACTGATAGTTATGATATTGAAACTGAACCAATGATCAATCTGTTTGATTTCTACGGCAGACGTGGAGATTTTGCAGATATATGCCTGATAATATTCTCGAAGGAAATTCATCGGCATTTACTTGATTCCTACGAATCTGAAATTATTGCAACTATGTCGGCTTGCAATGGCGACACGCATATCTATAAAACAACTTATAAAGGAGTTACGATAACTTTCTACCTGTCAGGAATAGGTTCAGCAGTAGCATCCTCTCAATGTCATCTTGCAAGCTGGCTAACTGGAGCATCAAAGTTCATTATGTTCGGTTCCTGTGGCAGTCTTGACCGTACAACCACACAAGGTAGATTTATCATACCGACACAAAGTTACAGAGGGGACGGGTGTTCATATTATTTTGCAGCACCATCCGACTATATTGATATAGCCGCAAGCAAGGAACTTTCCATAATTTTCGACAAATTATCTGTACCATATATTACAGGTAAAATATGGACGACAGATTCGATGATCAGAGAAACAAAAGGACTTGTACGCAAACGTATGGAAGAAGGGTGCATCGCTGTAGAAATGGAATTGGCTGGAGTTCAATCTGTGTGCGACTTCTACAATTTGAAGTTGTATGCTTTTTTTGAAGCAGGTGACATTTTGGATACAAATGGATATGAAGCCAAAGGCTTGAACAATGCCAACCATAGTTTAAACAAACTTTATATTGCTTTAGAAACGGCAACCTACATCTGAAGTATATGAGAATTGTAAATTCGAATTTATCTAACAGCCTGACACAGTTCAGCTGACGCCCCCGAAATGGCGTACTCCAGAAGCCTGTTTGTTAGGGCTGGCTGTAATTGGTGGAAGCATCGGTGCTTATCTCGGTATAAAAGTATGGCATCACAAGACCCTGCATAAGAAATTTAAGTATGGCATACCAGTCATTATCATCCTTCAGATAGTTTGCATCTGCCTTGTATGGTTTAGATATTAAGAATAGAGCCTATATCCGACATCATTTGTTAGATATAGGCTCTTTCTTTATTATTGTAGAATGTAGGAAGTCACATACTCCAGATGACCGGCCAAGATTTCATCAACATCTAATGAATGCGGATTGCCTCGGTCATTCTTTTCATCACCTACAAGACTTATATATCCATCATCGTCTACACGAACTGAAAGAATTACCACATCGCAAGGTTCATCATAATCATATGCCGCTATTATGGGACATTCACCTTCAAAATGGTATTCATAGCCATCGTCAACCCTTGTTCCAAGATGACGGAGTACATCTGCGAGTTCTTCTTGTTCTCTACGCTTAATATCCTGTACGCTATCATAGATAGTGAAATTCTTCAACCTTGCGGTGCGTTCTGAATGTGTTTCTTCACCATTATCTTTGACATCAAATTCGTGGAACTTGATAGGCACATAATCGTTAACATCGCTCGGAACCTCCATCCAAGAAATATTACTCACGTCAAATCCTCTGTCATAGAGAAATTCTTCAATCTCATCAGGGCACAAACTATCTACCACATTCAACAGTTCAACCCTTACATCAGTGTGGTTTAATACTACAATCTTCATAATCAAAAATCTTAATCGTTAATAATCAGTTCATCTTTATACACAGACAACTCTTTTCCGTTTGTCAAGCGAACCAATAGCTCCAAACCATAGTCGTCTATAACTTCACCTTCTGAATATCCTTTGTAAGGGTGGAGAAGAGTACAGGTACTACCAATCAGTGTAGTTTCATTGTCATAACCATACATAGCACTAAAATTTTAAGTTTTACTTTTCCCTCATTTATCATCTGACTGACCTGAAGGATGAATTCTGTTGCTTGAAATGGAGCAATGATACTTGTGCAAGGTTTTATAAGAAATACTACCGACTACTGGCGTGTGGAGATTTCGAAATAAATCGAAGACATGACCTTGAAACTAGAAAATCATTGGTTCTACATTTGCAACTGAACTCACCAATCAGGTCATTGATATAATCTTCCTAAAATCCGCAACTATCATCCAATACACGATTAAGGGTAGATTTATGAGTCGTTAGTAGCAGCTTTCAGTAAAAAGCAACAGCACAACATCAA
>NZ_QGHD01000057.1 GCF_003148885.1 Hallerella porci
GGGGCCCGCAAAACGCAAAGGCACCGCTTTCTGTCGAAATCGGCGCGTATTCAGCATATTGTGTTTATGTTGGAACTTTTACCGGACAGCAATAATTTGCAAAAAACGCTAAAAACGCCACCTTTTTCGCATGTAGGTGGCCGGAGGTAAACAAGAACAGACTGGCAAAAAGCCAACAAACAAACAACAAACGCTTGCATTTTGAAAGTAAATGTGGTATATTTGTTAATATGAGTACCGAAGTAACAAATATCCGACTGGACCGCGAACTGAAAAAAGAGGCGACCGAATTATTCAACGATCTGGGGCTAACCCTATCGCAAGCCTTTACCGTTTTCCTGAAACAGTCGCTGTTGCATCACGGGCTCCCCTTTGCCGTTACCCGGCCTCCTTCCAAGGAACTCCTTGCAGCCATCGATGAGGGCGAAAAAATCGCCCACGACCCGAATGCCAAAACGTATTCGACACCGCAGGAACTTTGGGACGAGCTGGGAATATGAGCGAAGAAAAATACAAGTATCAAATCCGAGCGACAACAAAGTTCAAGAAAGCGGCAAAACTCGCCGCCAAGCGTGGCAAAGACACGCAGAAACTCAAGGATATTGTCGAAAAACTGGCGAAGGGCGAACCCCTTGACCCAGCATTGCGCGACCACTCCCTTTCAGGGAACTGGGTCAACCACAGGGAATTGCATATTGAACCTGATTGGCTCCTTATATACAGAATAGAAGAGAACATTCTTGTTCTTGAATTAGTAGACACAGGTTCGCATTCAGACTTATTCAAGAAATAATCAGGTTTCCGCGTTAGGGATTCCCCCAAGGGGATAAGAACACTAAGGGAGTAAACTCCCAAGTGTTTCTATAAGTGCCCCCTTGGGGACAAGACTCGCGTAGCGAGGCTTGGTTGCAAGAGCCGCGCGGGCGTGCCGTAGGTGCGCACGGGAGGCCTTGCAATATAGCCCGACCGCACATATATGTGCGGGAACGCCCATTTTCTGTAAGATGAGAGCCCTACTCTCATAAAACGAGTCCTTTTCTGTGAAAGCGAACGTTTTTCTATCTTTTCCGCTATGATTATTAGGCAATACAACGAAAAGGCCCCCCCTTCCTCAGGTCAAAATGTCCGCTTTCATCTCCTAAATCCGGGGCGGGAAGGGGACTTTTATGTCCAGAAAAACTACCGATACAACACTCAGGGATTCATTTCTTGAGCGAATAAAGAAGCCGGGATGCCCGTCTGTCAAGACCATCGCCGAAGAAATGAACCTGCCAAAAGCTACATTGTACTCATGGATTGCTGCGGAACGGCAACGCAAACGTCAGGGAGTCTCCATGAGCAAGAAATCGGCAAAAAGATCCGCACTCACCAAGTTCAGCCTCGTCGCAAAATCTGAGGGCATGACACCCGAGGAACTCGAAAAGTTCTGTGCCGAAAACGGGGTTTCTTTTGCAGAACTCCAGTCCTGGAGAGACCTTTCTCTTTCCGCGATGGAGAACTCTGGTGACGGAAACGTGATGTCCGTAAAACAGCATGAGGATGAAGTTGCCAAGCTCAAGGCGGAACTTGCACGCAAGGAAAAAGCACTTGCCGAAGCAGCCGCACTCCTGATTCTTCAAAAAAAAACTTCGGCAATATTGGGACCGGAAAAGTAGAAGAGGAAAAGAAACGGAAAATCCTTGCGGCCATCGAGGAGGCCATCCAAAATGGCGCAAGGCTTTCCAAGGCGTGCGATGTAATCGGTCTTTGCGAACGTCGTTACAGGCGCTGGCGAAGGAATGTTGCGGACAACCGAGGTGGCTATCGTGAAAACAATTCACAACGGCTTTCCCTGGAAGAAACAGCCTCGATTATCGAAAACTTTACGAGGGAAGAATACCGTAACCTCCCGTTGAATATCGCCCATGCAAAGCTTATGGATCAAGGAATCTACATTGCTTCGCCGTCGACTTGCGAACGCGTTATGAAAGCTTATTATCAAGGCATAGGCAGAGTCGCCGACCGCAATATTGTGCGGCGTAAACGGCCTGAATATTCAGCGAAAGGACCGAACCAGGTCTGGTGTTGGGACATTACCTGGCTCCATTCCGAAGTGACCGGGAAGTACTATTACCTCTACTTGATTATCGACATGTATTCGAGGTACATCGTCGGATGGAGTCTGCATACAAAAGAAGATGGAAAACTGGCGGAGATGCTCTTTGCGGAGACTCTACAAAATATTGCCCCGGCGAAAACGTATCTCTGTTGGTCCATGCGGACAACGGGAAACCCATGCGCAGCAAGGATCTTAAATCTTTGTTTGAAAAGCTGCACGTGATGTCAAGCCATAGCCGGCCGCATACGAGTAACGACAACGCCTTTGCCGAGAGCATTTTTGCTACGATGAAAAGTCGTGTGGTATATCCGGAATTATTAGTGTCCGGTAAAACTTTTTAATTTAACCTGAAATCTAACAAAAAAAGCGACTTCCGTTTCCGGGAGCCGCCGCTTTTGACTATAGTTTCTTTTGCACATAAAACAAATTCAAAAGCACTATGGAATGTAGAAATTTTACCGGACAGCCGATATACGCACAAATCACAAAATACCTCTCTAAAGGCGAAATTCTGAGGCAATCCCGCAGCGTTGGCGGGGAACGCTATGTCAAGAAGTTCGACGGGTTCCAGCACCTGCTCGTGCTGTTGTTCGCTGTATTCAAAAATTACAGCTCCCTGCGCGAAATCCTTACGGGAGTGAACACGGAAGCGAGGCACCTGTGGCACGCCGGGTTCACGGGACCGCTGAAGATGAGCACTTTTTCCGACGCGAACAACAGACGCCCCTGCAAGTTCTTCGAGGCCGTCTACAAGTCGCTCTACGAAAAGTTCGGCCGTTTTTTACCGGACAGTCGCGACTATGAATGGGCGCAGAAACTGTACGTGATGGACTCCACGACCATATCGCTGTTCTCGAACGTCCTGAAGGGAGCCGGACGAAACCCGAAAATCGGCAGGAAGAACGGCGG
>NZ_QGHD01000058.1 GCF_003148885.1 Hallerella porci
ATGCTCCGTCTTTGCCAAAAATTGGCTTTCCTGTTTTGAACTGAGATGCTGCTTTTTTGATCATCTCTTTATATTCTTCGTGTGTCATCATAGTTCCTCAATTTACATCATTTTTCAAATGATGCTTGGTGGTGAATGACACAGTTTTATGGATAGAGTCACCCCATCAAAAACGCAGCAATCGCTCCGATGGAAAAAGACATTCACAATCTTGTGCAGTCGATTTTTGACGAATCCGTTGCCCTTGACGATATGGTCGAAGACGGAAACCAAACCGAAATTACAGACAACAAACTGAACCGTGCGAATTTTGACAAAAAGGAATTCCAGGAACTTTGGAACCAGATTAACCACAAGTATGCCTACACGGTGCATTACGACAGTAATGAGCTGATAAAAAAAGTCGTTGACGACCTCAACGCAAACTTGAGCGTCAAGCATCTTTCTTATACTGTTCAAAGCGGCGAACAAAAATCGTCAGCGATTTCGGAGCAAACCAAAAAACTTCTTCGGAAACGGTCGATGTTACAGCGATGTCGCAAACCCGCTACGATTTGGTCGGCGATATTGCAAAGGGGGCAACGCTTACACGCAAAACAGTCATCGCCATATTGCAAAGAATATTGCCAGCAAAATTTGCGATGTTTAAGAACAATCCCGAAGAATTCATCAGCAAGGTGGTGAAATGCATCAAGGAACAAAAAGCGACGATGATTGTCGAATGCATTCGTTATAATGCAATCGAAGGTTCATACGACAGTTCCATTTTCACCAATGAAAAGCACGCCGCCGCCGTGGGGCATGCGATGAAATCGGACAAGAGCATTATGGAATACATTTTCCACGATAGCGATATCGAAAAGGAATTCGCAGGCGCTCTTGAAAAAGCTTCCGAAGTGTGCGTGTACGCCAAACTACCGAGAAGCTTCCAGATTCCAACGCCCGTCGGCAATTACGCTCCCGACTGGGCCATCGCTTTTGAAAAAGATAAAGTGAAGCACGTATTCTTTGTCGCCGAAACCAAAGGCTCGATGGATTCGATGATGCTTCGCCCTGTCGAAAAAGCAAAAATCGAATGTGTGAAAAAACTCTTTTTGGAAGCCTCGAACGGAAAAGTTCACTACGCGCACGTGGCGACGTATCAGGATTTGCTGAATGCCGTGAGGGGGTGCTAAATTCTTCGCTTCATTTCATAAACGCCAAAAGCCGCTCATACGAGCGGCTTTCTGTATAAGCGTGAAAAAAATTTATCGTTTGCTTAAAGCATTTCGCAGTTGCCAATCGATGTGGCGTTTCATTTCTTCGTGAGCGTCGAAGGTTAAATTGAAAACGCTTGCGATTTTGTCGACGGAGAAAAGCATCGGCTGATCGGACCAGCCTAAATTTTGCTCCACAATTTTTGCGGCGCTTTTTTGGCCGGTGATTTTTTCGTAATCGGTGAGCATTTCTTCGGCGATTTCTTTCCACGAAATCCATGAGGCGCTGAGGCCGAGGAAAATTTCTTCGTTCAAATCGCTGTCGAGGACGCGGTGAAAAAGTTTTGCTTGATCCGCAGCCGAGATAAATTGCGTGCCGTCATTTTGGATGAGATGAATCTCGCCGCCGCTCACGATGGCTTGCGCCATTAGGGCAAAGCGTTTATCGGGCTGAGAAACGCCGCTGTTTTCGAAGGCGGGATTTCCGAAAGTATAACCGGGGCGGATAATGTTTCGCTTCATTGCGGTCGCACGGAATCCGAGAACGTAGGCTTCGCCGGCGGCTTTCGTCGCCCCGTATAAATCGATGGGGAGATTCGCTACGTTTTCATTCATCACGCTGCGGAATTTTCCCATTGCGGCGGTGCTACTCGTGTAAATAAATTTTTTGCAGCCTGCGCGCGAAGCGGCTTGTAAAATGAGAACGGTTGCGCGCGTATCGTTTTCGAGCATCGCGAGAGGAGTTTCGCCCCAACCGAGGGCGATATGCAGACAAGCGTCGCAGCCTTCGAGCCCTTTTGAAATCGTTGCGGCATCGTAAATTGAACCGCTGAGAAGAGTTACTTTTGGATGATTTGTTAACGCGGCAATTTTATCGGGATGACGCGTTAAGATGATGAGTTCGTGCCCGCTTGCGAGTAATTCGCGTGCCACATAATGTCCAATAAATCCTGTGCCGCCGGTGATAAATACGCGCATTTTTTTCGTCCTTTTTGAGATTTCTTTCAAACTAAATTTCTTTGCCTCAAAAATGAGACATTTTTGGAGGCATCATCAATATGTGTGGTAGCATTTAGGCAGCCTTGCTAGATGATTCTCTCGATTCCGATTCCCATTCGTAGGCTATCTTTACATCGACA
>NZ_QGHD01000059.1 GCF_003148885.1 Hallerella porci
TGGTAATTACAAGGTAAAAACAAAACGGGCAGGTTCTTCGTCTGAGGAGCCTGCCATTTTTATTTTTGGCTATATTTTTTACCGGACACTAATAATTATAAATTGAATCCAAGCGGGCATTCCCTCTTTCGAAAAATCTTGCAGGAATCGGATTTTCCACTTTGGGACTTGGCGAAAATTAAAATCTTTTGAAATGCCTAACTGTGAAAAATGGCGCATTCCATGCGCCATTTTTTTTAATACAAATACCATTCCCAGTTAACATCGGCGGCGGAATTATGAGAATCATTTTGCTCCACGATTTCATAATCTTCTAAGTAACCGACTTCTTCTTTTGAATAAGAATATCCCGAGGAATAATCATCATCATTTGACCAAACATCTGCATCAATTACCTTGGGGATGACTTTTATTTTATAGGTATTGATTGGAGCGGTAAGAGTGGTGCTGCTTGTTCCTCTCCAAATACTACAATCATCTTTCTCTAAAAGGGTTCCTGTGCCCGAGTTTTTTAATAAGGTTCCATATTGATCATAAAAGTTAACAGAGAAAGAAATTCGCGGATCGCCTGTATCCCCTAAACCGTCCCAATTAGAACTCCGCTGGTAGTAATAAGTCATCGTGAACTTCATCGTTTTTGCCGTTGTCAAATAAGATTTTGCAGAAGATGAACTTGAATAATAATAGTACGAAGAAGAACTCGAATAGTAATCATAATGGCTATAGCTAGACGACGAACTTTGTGGAAGCGGACAATTTGGTTCGTATTCTACAAGCACGCCATAAGCATTGTAATAATTGTTTTGGCAGCGTTCTAAATGCGCTTGATATTCTTGATTTTTTGTTTCTGCAATGGCTTCATTTACTTCGTTAAGCGATGGTTCAATGGCATCTAATGGATTATCATTAGAGCATGCGGTGAATAAATTTGCGAATGCAAAAATGCTGAATAAAAGAATTGTTCTTTTCATATAAACCTCTACCAAACAAAGCTCATCGTGGTTCTGAACGAAAATCCGCCGTTATCGACATCCAATTCTTCGGCTGTTGAATGCGAAATACCCAGACCGGCTAATTTTAATTCAACGGAAAATACCCGAGAAATTTCATAGCCAACTCCTAAGTAGCTGTAAAATTCCCAATCACGTTTTGCGTTTTCTTTAATCGTTGTTCTATCCGATGGTTCGTTATAAACAGGATAATTAGCATCTCCTTCAATTGAATAAATTGAGAATAAAGGCTTTCGAATAATTAAACTATAAGAAGCAAAAAAGGATTTTCCAAAACGAATTTGCAAAGGAATTTCTAAAGAATGACGAATTAACGTGATGTCTAAATTGGCCGCATTTTCTACATCTTTATAGATATACCTACCAGAATAGTCATAGTTATAAACATATCCATGATACCAAAATTCATCATAGAAGGAGCTTAATGTCACGGTGTAATTTAATCCCGATTGTAAACTGAGATAGCGATTAAAATATTTTCGGACGGCATAACCGATGGTCATGTCCAAGGCATTTTCGTCGGTATCGTGAAAATTCCGATAATGGTAAATGTCAATTGTTTCTTCGTGTTTTCCGAATTCTAAAAGAATGCCCGTGTAAAAAGTTTGTTCTTCTTGGGGCTCTTCCAAGGAATCCGCTTCTGTGGTATCGGAGGCAAAATTTTCGGAGTCATTTAGCGAATCACTTTCTGCGGGGATGTCTTCGGGGATAACCGCGATAAGTTTCAACGGGCGCAGAAATTTCTTCGGGCGCCAATTTTAAAGTTTGAATTTTAAAGGTGAGAGTATCAAGGCGCAATTCAATTCTGCAGTAAGAAACGGTGTCGCAAAATTGGAAAACGGATTCCGCATTTTGGTAAACGTTATTCACTCGCAGAAATTTTAATTGGAGCGGGGAAAGTTGCTGAGCGCTCGTATCGGCAGACAAAGTATCGACAGCTTGCGAATCGACTTTCGGAAAATACGCGCTGCATTTGCAAAGTTTTTCGATGCGTTCGCAGGTTCTGTCAAATAAACTGTTTCATTTAGTTTTTGTTAGCTAAAAAAAGAGCTTTGAAATTTCAAAATTGAAGAAGCGAAAAGCAAAATCAAAGCGATGTTTTTTCAACTCGATTT
>NZ_QGHD01000060.1 GCF_003148885.1 Hallerella porci
GATGATACTGCGGCATCTCTGACCAAGTGTCTGGTCGATAATAGGTGAAAGCATGGAGTCAAATTGCTCCATGATTGAAAAAATTCCTCCAAAAGTTCAGATTTTATTTGTACCTTTGCCATGTCTTGTTACGATTTACGCTTGTTTTGATTTGCAATACTAAGATAAGTGAAAAATCTGACATGGCAAAATCCTGAGCAACTTTTTGTTGCTCAGGAACTTATAAATAAAGTTAAATCAAAGTATTGCGGAATTAAGGTATAAATGGAAAAATACAACAATTGGAAACTTAAGTTTTATACAATATGGGCAGGGCAGGCAGTATCATTAATCACTAGTGCCATCCTGCAAATGGCGATTATTTTTTACCTTACAGAAAAAACAGGATCTGCGATGGTCTTGTCTATGGCTTCACTTGTAGGTTTTTTACCCTATGCGGTCTTTGGACCAGCCATTGGTGTATTAGTGGATCGTCATGATAGGAAGAAGATAATGATTGGTGCTGATTTAATTATCGCAGCAGCTGGGGCCGTGCTAGCTATTGTTGCATTGTATATGGAGTTACCTATCTGGATGGTTATGGTAGTATTGTTCATCCGTAGCATTGGAACAGCTTTTCATACCCCGGCTCTCAATGCGGTTACTCCACTTTTAGTACCAGAAGAACAGCTTACGAAATGTGCAGGCTATAGTCAGTCTTTGCAGTCTATAAGCTATATTGTTAGTCCGGCGGTTGCAGCACTCTTATACTCCGTTTGGGAACTAAATGCTATTATTGCCATCGATGTATTGGGGGCTGTGATTGCATCTATTACGGTAGCAATTGTACGTATTCCTAAGCTAGGTGATCAAGTGCAAAGTTTGAAACCAAATTTCATAAGAGAAATGAAAGAAGGAATGGCTGTACTACGGCAAAATAAAGGATTATTTGCTTTATTACTCGTTGGAACATTATATATGTTTGTTTATATGCCCATAAATGCATTATATCCTTTAATCACTATGGAATATTTTAATGGTACACCGATGCATATTTCTATTACGGAGATTGCTTATGCCTCTGGTATGTTGATAGGGGGTCTATTATTAGGGTTATTTGGGAATTACCAAAAGCGAATCTTATTAATAACGGCATCAATTTTTATGATGGGGATAAGCTTAACCATTTCAGGATTACTTCCTCAAAGTGGATTTTTCATATTTGTAGTCTGCTGTGCAATAATGGGGCTTTCGGTTCCGTTTTACAGCGGTGTGCAAACAGCTCTTTTTCAGGAGAAAATTAAGCCTGAATATTTAGGACGTGTATTTTCTTTGACCGGAAGTATCATGTCACTTGCTATGCCAATTGGGTTAATTCTATCTGGGTTCTTTGCTGATAGAATCGGTGTAAATCATTGGTTTTTACTATCAGGTATTTTAATTATTTGCATTGCAATAGTTTGCCCAATGATAACTGAGATTAGAAAATTAGATGCAAAATAAAATAAAGGGCGTGTTCGTATGATAGATAATTATTAGTGTCCGGTAAAACTTTTTAATTCAACCTGAAATCTAACAAAAAAGGCGACTTCCGTTTCCGGGAGCCGCCGCTTTTGACTATAGTTTCTTTTGCACATAAAACAAATTCAAAAGCACTATGGAATGTAGAAATTTTACCGGACAGCCGATATACGCACAAATCACAAAATACCTCTCTAAAGGCGAAATTCTGAAGCAATCCCGCAGCGTTGGCGGGGAACGCTATGTCAAGAAGTTCGACGGGTTCCAGCACCTGCTCGTGCTGTTGTTCGCTGTATTCAAAAATTACAGGTCCCTGCGCGAAATCCTTACGGGAGTGAACACGGAAGCGAGGCACCTGTGGCACGCCGGGTTCACGGGATCGCTGAAGATGAGCACTTTCTCCGACGCGAACAACAGACGGCCCTGCAAGTTCTTCGAAGCCGTCTACAAGTCGCTCTACGAAAAGTTCGGCCGTTTTTTACCGGACAGTCGCGACTATGAATGGGCGCAAAAACTGTACGTGATGGACTCCACGACCATATCGCTGTTCTCGAATGTCCTGAAGGGAGCCGGACGAAACCCGAAAATCGGCAGGAAGAAGGGCGG
>NZ_QGHD01000061.1 GCF_003148885.1 Hallerella porci
TGGCGACATGCTCAATGCAAAGCTTGCAGCAGCGGCGTTCAACTTCAAGAGGGCCATGAGGCGCTTTTTTGTCCTGTTGGAATGGCTATACTGTTGCTTCCTTTGCCGGGAAGGGGTGAATAAAAACGGCGAACCTCCTTATCCTGCGCTCGCGAAGTGACTTTTTAAGGGACGACTATATACCAAAAAAAATGCTATTTCTTGCAGTTTTTCTACTTCTTTGCCTAATTCTTCCTGAATTTCAAACTTGCTTTCGCTTTTGAATTTTGAACTTTGAGCAGGTAAATTCCGCTGGGCAAATTCTCGATGGAAAGCGTTTGCCTGCTTGCATTTAACTCTTGATTCAACAATAGCTTTCCTTGCAAATCGAAAATGTAAACTTTGTGATTTAAGAAAGATGAAATCTGGATTTCGTTTTCGGTAATGGTGATGTTTGGTTTAAAATTGTTTGCTATTGAATTTTTGATTCCGACTTCTTCTTCCTTTTTCTCTTCGGGAATTTCTGGCGTGGGTTCGTCAACGTCATACCACACGGCTTTTTCGATGCTTGCGGTGACTTCGGGTTTTGCTTCTGTCAGGCTAGCACCGTAATTCACGTTATTCAACATGCCGTCGTCAACTATGCCGTAAAACACGCCTTGGCTGATATTTTGAGTAAAGTTGTTTTCCAAATCGCCGCGAAGTTGTGCGGTTCCGCTAACTTGTTTATCACTCATGATGCGCATTACGCCATAAACTTGGGCGTAGCTTGAAACGGTTGTATTTTTAAGAACCGTAAGCGCTCCCACTTTGGCGTTGTCCTTTATCGCTCCGCTGACAAGCCAGGCATCGTCTTCTAGAACGGCTTTGTCTGAAATCGTGCCCGAGGTCACATACGCGCGGCTTTTTACGACGGCATCTCCCGAAATGGTTCCGCCATCGACAACGGCAAAATCTTCGATGCGGGCGTTTCCACTCACGGTTCCTGCGTTAACGACGGCGTTTTCGCCCACGTATGCAGAAGCTGCGACGTTTGCGTTATTTGAAACATAACCGCCGCCGTTTTCTACTTCAATCATGTAAGGGTAGCGATAAATGCTGTAGTAGAATTGATCCCACAAAATCGTCTGCATTGTTTTTGGCGTTGCAGCCACCGTCAAATAGAGTGCCCTGTCGCTTGCGTTTACATCAATTGAAAACTTCCTGCGGTGTCGATTTTCAATTCGCTGTAGCGAGGCGTTCCGTCTGCGCCTTCGGCAACCAAGGCAAACGCCCAAGCGCTTGCGGGGTCTTCGATTTTATCAGGCGAAAAATTGCACCAGTTGTATTGTTTTCCGTTATAAAAATCGTGGTTATCGCCAAAGCAGGTGTAGCCATCAATTGACTTTTGCTGCATAATGCCGCGGAACTTGACGGTCTCTTTTTGCGCATTTTGATTCGGATAAAGTTTGACGATGTTGTAGCCGTATCGTTGTGGCGCCCAGTAGCTTGGTGAAATGTAGCGGTTGTGTTCTTTGTCTAACAAATTATGTGTATGGACTAACCTTAAATCTGGGAAGCCCGATAAGCGATAAAAAATTTTCAATCCAAGAGAAGTGCGAACGCACTTCTCTTTTTTTTATTTTGCATCTCTAGCGTCCACTTATAGTCACTCTAAAATGTTCAAGTCCTTTATTTACAAGGCTTTCAGACGATTTTGAGCCCGCGACGACTTGAGATTACATTTGGGAAAAGGAGATTCCCTTATGTTTATTACACAGTTGCTTCAACATTTAAAAATTAGACGATTTGAAGTTTATAAAAGTTCAAAACTTTATCCAGAAAAATTTCGGAAAGTGATTTGCCATGATAAAAAAACTTGACTATAAATTTTTGACAAACAATTTTAACTCTTCTGCGGAAAAATTTCTTTGATTTATCGGAATTGTTGGACATTGAATTATTTTTCAAGTATGAACGAGACTATCGCATTAAGCAACGCCTTGCAACAAGTGCTCTTGAGCTGGCGCAATCAAGCAGGGAGCACCCAAGACGCAGTCGCAAG
>NZ_QGHD01000062.1 GCF_003148885.1 Hallerella porci
TGTCGATGTAAAGATAGCCTACGAATGGGAATCGGAATCGAGAGAATCATCTAGCAAGGCTGCCTAAATGCTACCACACATATTGATGATGCCTCAAAAATATTCAATCTTATATGCCATCGCTGAGTGTAATCGGCCTTGCGTTAATTGTCGGAAGCGTGATTGTCACCGTGCGCCCGCAACTCATCCATCAAGGAATTTCATTACTCGTATTGGTTTTAGCAGTCGTCTTTTGCCACAACACTTTGGGCTACATTTTGGGCTATTCCGTCGGTCGCCTTTTTAAATTCAACAAAGCAAAAAAGCGCACCATCTCCATCGAAGTCGGCATGCAAAACGCAGGCATGGCAACGGTTTTGGCCTCTGCATTTTTTGCAAGCCCTGAAATGATTCAAGCGAATCCCGACGCCGCTTTGTGCGTGTTTCCGTGCGCAATTAGCTGCGCCTATCACAGCATCTCGGGAACGCTTTTAGCAGGACTTTTCGTTTGGAAAGATAAACGAAACAAATTGAGTAAAAGGGGAAAGCCTTCCCCTGAATTCCAAACCTAACGGTTTTCCATTCACCCCTTCTCCTAGGGGTGTCCCCCTAAAACCCCCAAGCGCGGCTCCGCCGCGCTTTTTCTGTGGAATCGTCGTGAGTAATTAGCTGCGGAATTATATTTTATATTTAAAGAAAAATGGAAACGAGTATGGAAAATAAACAAGATATTCGATGGAGAGAGATTTTCTAATCTGAAAAAGGCTGTGGCAAATCTAGAGTTTGCTCTCAAAAGTGAAAATCCCGATGTGGTTTATCGGGCTGGGATTATTCAATTTTTTGAAATGTCTTTTGAATTATCGTGGAAAACGATGAAAGATTTTTTAGAATACAATGGATATCAAAATGTGGATTCTCCGCGTTCTGTAATTAAGACTGCGTTTCAAATTCAAATGATTCAAGATGGAAAATCTTGGTTAGAATGTTTGGAAAGTAGAAATTTAATGTCGCATATTTACGATGAAAAAACTGCAGAAATTTCTGAACAAAAAATTCGACAGAATTACATTTTTCTTTTGAAAAATTTAGAGGCATATCTTGAAAAACAGCTGTGAAATTACTGACCTGAAAAATCAAACAGGACTTTCGAATTCCGAAATGTCAGAAGTCAAAAAAATTTGCTTGGCGAATTCAAACATTGAAAAAATTGTTTTGTTTGGAAGTCGAGCAAAGAAAACTTGGAAGCCTAGAAGCGATATTGATTTATGTCTTTTTGGAGAAAATGCCTCGTATCATGATGTTGCGTTGATTAGTTTCAAGCTCAATGAAGAAACGCTATTTCCGTATCATTTTGACATTTTATTGTGGAATGAAATTCAAAATAAAGAAATCAGTAAACACATTTTACGCTGCGGAATTGTTTTATAAAATCATCATTGAATTAGTCTATGATTATTTACGCCACCCAAAAAAACGATTGACGTATTCAAGTTTAAACTCGCTTCCAAGCTTCCTGAAAATTCTGAAGAACATCAAGTTCTTTTGCATGAGCAAGACAATGACTTGCTAAAATGGGGCGCGAAGATTTTTTATTTAGACGGACGAAAGTGCTTGCAGTTAATGAATTTTGCAAAATGAAAAAGAACCGCTTTCGCGGTTCTTTTTTTACAATGCTTTGATTTCGTCGATTGTGAGGCCGGTGACTTCGGCAATCGTTTCAACGGAAACGCCTTTTTTCAAAAAGCCTTTGGCGAGGGAACGCGTATTTTGGCGAATTCCTTCCGCACGGCCTTTGGAAAGCCCTTCCGCTTTGCCTTTTCCTAAAGCTGTTTTTGTAGCTTCAGCGAGCTTTTGGCGAAAGACATCGCCCGCGCTGACGAAACCATATTTTTGTCCGATGCTTACGAATGCCACGTTCAACTCCTCGAGGACTTTATCGTCCAAGAACTCCTTTAAATATAATGAAATTTTTTCCAAAAGGTTTTTGGCTTC
>NZ_QGHD01000063.1 GCF_003148885.1 Hallerella porci
CACTTGTATCGCCTGGTTCCGTCCTTGCGGACGGACCACTTGACAACCGTTTCGGACTTGCAGTCGGGACACGCGATATGGCAGCCGAGCTTCTCATGCAGGAAGGCGTCTATGGTACTGTTCCCGGCGGGCCTCTCCTCATGGCTGTCCTTGTGGCCGATGGAGGCGAGGAACGCCTTGCGGGACTTCTTGTCCAGTCCCATGTACATCTGCCTGAGCAGGGCTATCTGTGGCGCAATCCCGTCCATCGCCACAAATATACATTCTAGCGATGACAAATTATGTCATTTCAAACTTATCAACAACCATTTGAGGGAACAGAGCCTATTCTTTTGTTTGTAGTTGTACTTGTTGTCTGTTGTTGGGCTGTTCCCAAGCCTATGGAAAGTTTGACGAATTATAACGTGCTTCTTTTACATGGTGCATATGGCCATAAGAATGCTGATGGAGAATTGCAGGGATTTGAGGAAAATGCAAACCATCCGCAAGCTTATGACGCAACGAATTATCTTGGTAATGCAAATATTGGGCGTTATATCGAAAAGGCGGATGAGAAAAATACTCGTTTGAACCAATGGTTAAGAACACGAATATTTGAGGAACCTGTATACGACAGCGTTTATAAAGCTGTGCATAATTCTTGTGTATATCATTGGCGTTCTTTTTCAGAACCGCCTAATAGTTCCATTGAAAACGCAATTGAATTGGGAGACCGAACTTGGAACAGGGCTGAAGGCGGTACGAGTCGATTTGGCGGTCGAAGGACTCTTGTTGAAGAAGCTCAAGAAGTGAAAGCTGTATATGATACGTTGAGAGGTCAAACCGCCCTTCAAATCATCCGCCAGAACCCCGACCTCTACCGCCAACTTGCCTCCCGCTACATTCTCATCGGTCACAGCATGGGTGGTGTTGTAGCTCGTGAGTACACGCAGAATAGTGACTACTATCACGGCGACGTGGACAAGGTGATAACGCTCGACAGCCCGCACGAAGGCACCGGTGTCCTTGAAATGCAGCTAGACTTGGTCGGGCATAAATGGGAAGCGTTACAAGGTGTTTCCACTTCCCTTGTCGCTTTATCGCTGGCGAGTCTCAATATGCGAGGCAATTTCATGGCAAAATCGGTCGCCATATCGAGTCTCTCCTGGGCGACATTGTTGGGATTGACAAATTTTGTAGCTCCGTTTTTTGTGGAAGGCAACCTGCAGGATTATTCGGAAGACGACCCTTTGGTCAAGTATGTGAACCCAGGGAAAGGTGAAAAAGGCAATATCTCGTATTTGAAGAAAATTTCTCCAAGCGAAAATCAACCCATGTTCAGGCTGATGGGCGGCGAAAAGAGCATTACGTATTCGGATCCGTTCAAGAAGGTTACCGATTGGACGGGATTATTTGTTCCCGAAGCCCTCACTCAGGCCATGATGAATTTCTTTTCGCAGCTTGCGGAAAGCGACGATGCCATGAGTTCGGAGGCGTTCGCCCTTGCATCTAAAGCAGCCACGATGGGATTGGTTGTTTCCGCGGCTTCACGGGAACAGGGGACGAGCATTGTTCCCAAGGCGTCTAGCTGGGCGGAAAGTACGGAAAGTCTGAAAAACAGTGTTGCCGATGTTAAGCGTTGGCGTTTTATAGATTAGGCAGATAAATACTTTACAAAACAAGCAAAGTTTACTATATTTGCATCATGGAAAAAGATGATGCAAGAAAGAATGTCCAGAGCCTTCTCGAAAAA
>NZ_QGHD01000064.1 GCF_003148885.1 Hallerella porci
CCGCCGTTCTTCCTGCCGATTTTCGGGTTTCGTCCGGCTCCCTTCAGGACGTTCGAGAACAGCGATATGGTCGTGGAGTCCATCACGTACAGTTTCTGCGCCCACTCATAGTCGCGGCTGTCCGGTAAAAAACGGCCGAACTTTTCGTAGAGCGACTTGTAGACGGCCTCGAAGAACTTGCAGGGGCGTCTGTTGTTCGCGTCGGAGAAAGTGCTCATCTTCAGCGGTCCCGTGAACCCGGCGTGCCACAGGTGCCTCGCTTCCGTGTTCACTCCCGTAAGGATTTCGCGCAGGGACCTGTAATTTTTGAATACAGCGAACAACAGCACGAGCAGGTGCTGGAACCCGTCGAACTTCTTGACATAGCGTTCCCCGCCAACGCTGCGGGATTGCCCCAGAATTTCGCCTTTGGAGAGGTATTTTGTGATTTGTGCGTATATCGGCTGTCCGGTAAAATTTCTACATTCCATAGTGCTTTTGAGCTTGTTTTTGATTGCAAACTGAACAATAGTCAAAAGTGGCGGCTCCCGGAAACGGAAGTCGCCTTTTTTTGTTAGATTTTAGGTTGAATTAAAAAGTTTTACCGGACACTAATAATTTTCAAACTAACTGAGCTTGAAAGTGTTGATGCCGTTGTAGATGGTCCAAGGGATAAAGGAATTGATGCAATATGGGTCAATGAACAAGAAAATGAAATTTACGTATTTCAATCAGAATTTTCCCCGTCAAATGAAGCTCAGTCTGGTGATACTAAAATACGAGAATTTGCAGGTGTAATGCAATGGTTTAAAGATGTTGAGTCAGTACAAAAACTTCAGACATCTTCAACAAACGAAGCCTTAAGGCATCGTCTAACAGATTTAAGCATTGAAAGTAAAATCGCCCACGGAAATACTGTAATTTTTGTTTATGTTACCAACAAGAAATTCGATAATAATGCCACCGAATACCTAGCAACAACTAATTTCGATGCCTATGATATAGTCAGGATTTCAGATTAATACGTCCATTTTGCCAAACCGTGCATCAAAAAGGAACCAATAACTTTAGCCATAGGGCGGCGCTGTGGCGCCGTTGCCGAAGAAAAAGGCAAAGTTTTCGGCCTGTACATTCTGCACCCGAACAACGTGGGCCGTTGCGGTCACATTTCTAATGCAAGCTATGCGGTTTCTTCAGAATCCAGAGGCAAGCATATCGGCGAAATGCTCGTGAAGGACTGCCTTGAACAGGCTAAAAAGCACGGATTTGGAGTCTTGCAGTTCAATGCCGTTGTCGAAAGCAACACTCATGCGCGCCACCTGTACGAACGTCTCGGATTTGTCCAGCTCGGCACCATCCCTAAAGGGTTTCGAATGAAAGACGGCCATTACGAAAACATCTGCCCGTACTACCACGAATTGTAAGGCTAGGAAAACATTCTATTGCAAGGATGCTTCATTTTAATGAGTGATATTTTCTCCAATTTCCCTTACTATTTCAGCAAGAACATTCTTTTCACAAGCTGAAAATTTGGAGATGGCTAGGACCTTTTTTCCCCAATGATCAAACTGTTGTTGCGGAAGATTTTTCTCATTAAAAATATTTATTAAATTATTAGTGTCCGGAGAAAATTTTCAGAACGTCTAGACCCCAGAATTTACGCGGTCTAGACTTTGATTTTGCCGTTGCAAGCCCCCTCCCTAG
>NZ_QGHD01000065.1 GCF_003148885.1 Hallerella porci
TTCATTTTTTGAAAATGCGTGTAACCAAGAAGGAGGGAATTTTGTGGTGGGCGATACATTCAAATCAGCAAAGAACCGCTTTCGCGGTTCTTTGCTGATTTTACAAGGCTTTGATTTCGTCAATTGTGAGGCCGGTAACTTCGGCAATCGTTTCAACAGAAACGCCTTTTTTCAAGAAACCTTTGGCGAGGGAACGCGTTTTCCTAGATTCGCCTTCCTTACGACCTTTGGAAATTCCTTCCGCAAGCGCCTCAGCCTGCCTTTGGCGAAAGACATCGCCAGCGCTGACGAAACCGTACTTTTGTCCAATGCTTACGAATGCCATATCTAACTCCTTGAGGATGCTTTCGCCCAAATACTCCTTCAAATATAAGTCAAAAAATTAGGACTAAGATCAAAGTTCTTAGCTCTAAGTTCTCAAGAATCTAGAACTTGGTGCCTGAATCAAGACCGAAAAATTGTGAAAATCACAAAATTTCGGAATAGAAAAGGAAAATTGGACGAAAGAGTAGTCGAAGGACTACTTTTTTATGCTTGCGGAATTGAGATTCGAATTTACAGTTTGCGAATTTCTGCTTCCGAAAGGCCCGAAGCTACTGCAATCTCAGAAATAGACAGCTTTTTGAGTTTAAGCAAGCTTTTTGCCATTTCGCGAGCTTTGTTCAAAGCTCCCGCAGCAGTTCCTCTCGCAATGCCAGCAGCAATTCCCGCTTTTTCTCCCTTGCGGAAGGCTGTTTCTTTTTCGTATAATAAATCAGTCATGCCGTCAACCTGCCTTAGGAAAAGTTCATCTTCGTAATGCTTTAAAGATACATCTTTTGAAAGTTTTTTGCAAAAGTCCTCGTCAAAAAATTGTTTGTGAGAGGCGCGCTCGTAAATGATATCCCCGAAAAAGCGAAGCATTTCGGCGCGCTGCGAACGCTCCTTTTCCGTTTCGGGAATGTGCGCATCATTTGCTAAAAATTTCTCAACTTCGATAAAGTAAAAGTCCAGTTTTGGATAATACGGTTCGCCATTTTTCGTCAAATTTACATGATGAAAGT
This sequence comes from Hallerella porci, assembly GCF_003148885.1. Taxonomy (NCBI): domain Bacteria; kingdom Pseudomonadati; phylum Fibrobacterota; class Fibrobacteria; order Fibrobacterales; family Fibrobacteraceae; genus Hallerella; species Hallerella porci. The sequence continues at coordinate 1,044 of NZ_QGHD01000065.1, forward strand.
AAGTTTCGGGCTCGAGTTCAAATTGGTTGCAAGTGAGAATTGAAAGCACGTAAATATGCGGAAGCTCGTAGCTTTCGGACTTTTTAACTTGATTCGTAATCACGCGTGAGGTGTAATACAGCAAGCGATCCATGAAAAAATCGCTGTCGGTTTGTTGGACTTCAATGAGAATCGGTTCGTCATTTTGGTTTGTGCCGATGATGTCAAAAATTGTGGTTTTATTGTTCAAAATTCCGGGCAGTTCTTCGCGTTCGAAATGATAATCCTTGATGCGGTCGCGACCTTCGAATCCCATCATTGCATTGAGAAATTTTATGAGTCGCGTGGGATCGTGTTCATTGACCATGAGAATTTTGAAAATCGCATCGCTGAACGGATAAACATTCTTGAAACGCGCGCGGAATTTGGCGAGATTCGCCGGGTCTTCTTTGATTGCCTTTAAGAGGGCGTAATACTGGCTTCGATTCATTTTCACTCCTTCCTCGCCGACATGCAAAAAACAGCGAGGCTTAAAATGGTTTGAAAAGAATATAATAAAGCAAAATGACAAAAAGTGACAGCGGGAAAAATTAGAAATTAGTAATTAGGAGTTAG
>NZ_QGHD01000066.1 GCF_003148885.1 Hallerella porci
AAAGTGCTCATCTTCAGCGGTCCCGTGAACCCGGCGTGCCACAGGTGCCTCGCTTCCGTGTTCACTCCCGTAAGGATTTCGCGCAGGGACCTGTAATTTTTGAATACAGCGAACAACAGCACGAGCAGGTGCTGGAACCCGTCGAACTTCTTGACATAGCGTTCCCCGCCAACGCTGCGGGATTGCCTCAGAATTTCGCCTTTAGAGAGGTATTTTGTGATTTGTGCGTATATCGGCTGTCCGGTAAAATTTCTACTTTCCATGGTGCTTTTGAGCTTGTTTTTGATTGCAAACTGAACAATAGTCAAAAGTGGCGGCTCCCGGAAACGGAAGTCGCCTTTTTTTGTTAGATTTTAGGTTGAATTAAAAAGTTTTACCGGACACTAATAATTATATTTAAAGGAGTTCTTGGACGATAAAGTCCTCGAGGAGTTGAATGTGGCATTCGTAAGCATCGGACAAAAGTACGGTTTCGTCAGCGCCGGCGATGTCTTTCGCCAAAGGCAGGCTGAGGCGCTTGCGGAAGGAATTTCCAAAGGGCGTAAGGAAGGGCTTTCCAAGGGACGTGCGGAAGGAATGAAAAAAGGAATGATGGCTAAAACGCGTTCCCTCGCCAAAGCTTTCCGCAATAAAGGTTTTTCTTTAGAGGCAATTGCAGATGCAACCGGCCTCACGATTGACGAAATCAAAGCATTATAAAAAAGTCCCGCACAAGCGGGGCTTTTATTTTATCTTCCCAAAAGTTTTTTGAGGGTTTTTACACCCTTCTCACCTAGGACTAACTTGATTGGCTTTACAATCGCATTTTTCATTTTTTGTTTCAAACGAATTTTAAACGGAGGGCGACCATATTTTTTATAAAGCGTATCGATATCAAATTTTGAAATGTCTTTTGTAAATTCATCGCGCAACGCTTTTTTGGCTTTTGATTTTAACATCGCTGGGTTATGCAAAATCGCTGATTCTTTTGAAACTTGAATTTTTCCAAGTTCTTTTTCGCTAAGCGAATCAAAAATAGTTTTCCCTTTTTCAGAATGCACAAAAACTAAACTAGTACCTTTATCCTCTTTAAAACTTTCCGGCACATTTTCAAGAGTATCAATTCCCCAAAAGTCTGCAATCGTCATATCGGAGGCGCGCTCAAGGCCTCGAAAGCTGCAAGTATAACAAGAATTCCTTAAAGCATTATCTTGTAAAAAAAGCCGCAAATATTTGTCTTTGTTTAATGGATTTATGTACTCACTTGCATCGCCGTAGGTGAATGTAAGTGAGTACATCTTCCAGCCGTAATCCTTACGCCTGAAAGATGTTCTCACGATCGGGGCCCCCGATGGGGATTTTCTGTATTCTAAATATTTTTGCCACATGGCAGGGGCTGGGGTTCCGTGACAAATAAAATCAACCGCCAATAAATTGGTTTCATCAATCCGCTTTTTTTGCAAATACGATTTTAAAGCTGCTACTTGGCAAGGTGTTCCGGTAAATAGTCGTCCCTTAAAATCCCGCCCAGCCCGCATAACTATTGGGAAAAACTGATTTCTACCCTGTGAAAATATTGCAAGGTTTTCTAAAATA
>NZ_QGHD01000067.1 GCF_003148885.1 Hallerella porci
ACACCTAACGCAGATAAAGATATCCAAGATTCTTTAGAAGACATGTGGGGAGATGAAGCTTATGATGTCATTATAAAATCGATTGACATTATAACGGCGAACCCCGATTTTGATGCCGCGACTGCGATTTGGGGGAGTGCTTGGCGAATTCCTACAAGAACTGATTTCAAAGAATTAAGAGAAGAATGTGAATGGGTGTGGACTTCTTACACGACCGTAGATGGAGAAAATGTTCCGGGCTATAAAGTGATTGGCTCAAATGGAAACACGATATTTTTGCCTGCAGCAGGGTACCGCTCAGAAGGCACTCGCGAAGATGTTAATATAAAGGGCTATTATATAGATAATAAAACCGGCTTTGTCTTTGAACAATCACACCGTGGAAATGGAGAACTTGAATATAATGATCAAGCATCTATTCGCCCGGTAGTTTCTTCAACAGAGTGGAAATCAATAGATTGGAAAAATCGAAAGAAGTTGGTGAATCACGTGGTAGATTCAATTGCCGCTTACCAAGCATACGTGAATTCGCAGGCGTATAAAGACTCGGTGGCAGCTTATGAGGCTTATGTGAATTCGCAGGCATATAAAGACTCAGTTGCGGCTTACGAGGCTTACGTGAATTCGCAAGCATATAAAGACTCGGTAGCGGCTTATAGACAGGCTTATGCAGATTCTGTATTCAATGTACTAGCATTACAAACAAGTATTAAAGCTGTGGATTTAGGCTTAAGTGTCAAGTGGGCGAACATGAATGTGGGCGCAAATTCGCCTGTCGATTATGGAGATTACTTTGCTTGGGGCGAAACAAAGCCGAAAGCGGAATACACTGAAGAGAATTCTTTAACTTATGAAAAAGAAGAATTCAATTTTGATATAGCAGGAAATGTAAAATATGATGCTGCCAGAGCAAACTGGGGCGGCAAATGGAAAATGCCCACGAGTGCACAAATGCAGGAATTGGTAGATAATTGCACATGGACTTGGATTCCGAGTAGTAAATTAGATGCTGCTGGAAATACAATTAAGGGGTATGTGGTTAGCAATTGTGCGGCAGGAAATACCAACAGCATTTTTCTCCCAGCTGCAGGGTACCGTAGCGGTTCTGACTTGGAGGGCGCAGGGAGTGACGGATTCTACTGGAGTTCTACTCCGCGCGGGGGCAACAGCGAGGGCGCTTACGGCTTGTACTTCGGTTCGGGTTGCCAGCTCGTGAGCTACTACTACCGCTACCGCGGTCGGTCTGTTCGCCCCGTCTTAGAATAAAAGCGTAGCGCATTCGATTTATTTGATTTATTTGTCGCGGGCTTGCAGTCCCGCGACCGCAAAAGAAGAGTGGTCAAATAGAACGAGTCCGTATCAACTGCGCGCGAAGCGCGCGGTCGAAATTTTTTGACTCAATAGGGAATGCTAGATCCTTCACTACACTGCGTTTCGTTCAGGATGACACTGTCCACTGACCGCTAACCACTGACCGCTAGATCCTTCACTACACTGCGTTCCGTTCAGGATGACACTAC
>NZ_QGHD01000068.1 GCF_003148885.1 Hallerella porci
CTAAATAATTGCGATGATAAATTCCCAATCGGAAGTCCACAATTTTCTTTAGCAAAAAACAAACTTTTATTTTGCGCTAAACCTTTCCAGCTATTTTTTCCGCCTTTGCAAATGCAATTTTCAAGCGGATTTAAAAGGACAATATTTTCGAGCAAATAATCAATCAATTCAAAATCTAAAATTTCATTCCAAATTTTTCCTTCGTCATTCGATTGGTGAAACCGCATTTTCTGTAAAGTTTTTCGGGAAATTTCAAGCAAACGAATTCGGTTAATGCTCATAAAATATCCCGAAATATCAAGCTTTAAAACAAAGCAAGGCTTCGTGTAATTTTCAGAGACACTTCGAATGTGATGTTCCAAACGTTTGATGCCGTAATGCGTTCCACGATTTTTGATGCAGCTGTAGGAATCTTCGATAAAGGTTCGTTCGAAAAGTTCATGCGTGTAATTGTAAAACAAATGATGCACGATTCGATCTCTAAATTCGGCAGCAAAAACTTCGCGCATTTTCGGGTCGTGAATTACAAAACAGCTCGAAGGCTTTGGCTTATAAGTTCTTGAAAATAATTCGTCTCGAAGTTCCACTAAATTTTCTTCTAAATTCAATTCAAATTCAAGCTGATAATTTTTTGCGCGTTTATGTTTCCGCGCATCTTTATACGCTTTGAACAAATCGAGTAGAAGCGTAGACTTTGAACAATGCATAATTAAAAATGGATAATTAACAATTAAAGAGTCATTATGAATGCTCCCCACATGTCATCCTGAACGAATGTGAAGGATCTAGCATTTTTTATAAGCTTATGCAAGGAGTAGTAAATTCTAAGACGGGGCGAACAGATTGTCCGTTGTTGCGGTTGTTGTTGTTCACGTTCTGGTTACCCGAATTGAAGTTCAAGTTGTAAGCGCCCTTGCTGTTGTTCTCGTTCGGAGTAGAACTCCAGTAGTTTCCGTTACTCCCTGAGTTATTCAAGTCAGAATCGTTACGGTTCCCTGCTAAATTGCAATCGTTTTTGCTGAAATGTGACAAAGGGATTTTACGATTTGTCATAGACAATTTTTATTGGCTGAAATTTTCAGTCAGATTGCATTTACTGAATTTACTTTGCACTCTGCCTTAAGCCGTAGCCGAAAGCACTCTCGCACTCCTTGCATAAGCGTGAAAATTCATATCGATTATTTCTGTTTCACGTATTTTTCCCAGGCGGCGATTTGCTTGGAAATCGATTGCGCAAGGTCAATCATTTCGACGTATTTGCCTTCGGAAATGGCGCGCAAATCGGTGAGCAAACGAATGTACACTTTGACTTCGACGATTTCTTCTGCCATTTTTTGCAAAAATTCCATTTTATTTTGCGTCTTGTTTGCTTTATAAACGAAGAGCAAAATTTCCATCACTTTCTTTTGCAAATTTTCGCCCAGCGAATAACGAAAATTTTTGGGCATATTCGGAACAGACTGTGCGCACAAAAGCATAAGCGAGTAAGTCGTTTTAAAAATCGGAAG
>NZ_QGHD01000069.1 GCF_003148885.1 Hallerella porci
GAGGCATCATCAATATGTGTGGTAGCATTTAGGCAGCCTTGCTAGATGATTCTCTCGATTCCGATTCCCATTCGTAGGCTATCTTTACATCGACATAGGAACAGCTCAACATTATCAGCGACAGCATGTTGTTCATGTTCCTGAAGCCATAGGCAGTCCGTATCAGTAGCTTTATCTTGTTGTTCGTCGCCTCGATCCTTGCGTTTGACACGCCCAGCCTGATTGTGTTGAGGATTCCGTCGTAGTTACGCTTGATCTTTGCGTACAGATCCTTTACTGAGCCGATGCGTGAGTGGCTTGCACGCCACAGCCACCTGTCCAGATTTTCCCTGGCATCGTCATAGCCCATCTTCAGGATGATGCGCAGTTCCTCCTTGAGCTGGTATGCCCTGTAGAGACGCGGATAGCGGCTTGCTATGAGTTCTATTTTTCTCTGCTGGCTTTCGTTAAGGTTCTCTGGAGCCTTGCCCAGAGCGTACCTGGAGTTCTTTATCCCCTCCGCGGTGCGGTCCTTCGGGACGCTATCCTTCGTGGGCCTGCCTCGGCCCCGTTTCTGATTGCGGTTTTCCTTGCGGGCCTCCTTCCAGGCTTCCACACGGACCTTGTCCAGGGCTTCTGTCGCCCACTGTACGACATGGAAGCTGTCCACGCACCGTTCGGCATTGGGCAGGAACTCCTCGATGCTTGACCTTATCCACTTGGCTCCGTCACAAGTCACAAGCTCCACGCCCTTGCGCTGCTCTTCGCTGAGTTCCCTCATGAAGAGGTCCAGCACCTCCTTCCCGTAGCCCTCGTGGACCCAGATCACGCAGCGCCTGTCGTGATCCACTACCACCGTTATGTACTTGTGCCCTTTCTTGTAGCTGGTCTCGTCGATGCCTATGCGCCTGAAGATGCAGCCTGCCTTGATCGGCCTTGTGTCCAGGCGATCCCATACGCGGTCGGCAATTTCCCCCACGGTATTCCAGGCGATGCGTAGCTGCTTTGCGACAGCCTTTTTCGACATGCTGCATACGGCCCATGCGACCTGCTGCTCGAAGGCGTCGGTGAAGCCTGACCTGTGGCTTGCCCACGGCACCTTCACCGTTTTTACGCCGCATTTCTTGCACTTCACCCTGTAGGTGTCCATCCTGATGAAGCCCATCTTCGTGCCGAGATCGAGCGTCCGCCATACCCTCTGTTCCCGGCCGTTGTCGTAGAGCTTCCCTTTTCGCCCACAACAGCCGCACCTGCTGGCGTTGCCCTTGGTGAGTCTTACCGTGATGGTGACCGTGGTGTCGGTTTGCTCCTGCTTGACGACTGAACAGCCGTTGACATTGAAGATGGATTTGTATAATTTTGACATGGGCTTTTTCTTCTGTTTTTTTTGGCGATTAAATTTTAGAAAATAGCCCATTTTTTTTGTTTGATTTAGGCGAAAGTCAACAAAAAAAGGGTGGCGAAGCCACCCACACATGTTGATGAAGAGCC
>NZ_QGHD01000070.1 GCF_003148885.1 Hallerella porci
GATCGTTCTTTGCGGTATGAATAAACCTTAATCCGGTTATTCGACAAACGACAATAATTCAATCCAGGAGAAGTGCGGACGCACTTCTCTTTTTTGTATTTTTTCAAAACCACAGGCTGGGTCGGTGTTCAAATATAGCCTTCTGGCGTTCCATCCTCGACAAAAAAAAAATTCTTTGATTACTTTTGATATGCGGTCTGCCAACTGCATTACAATGAATCAAAGGATTTTAAATGAATAATAGAAATTAAAACTCCTTTTTGCTGTTACGGTGCTCAAATTTGTTGGCTACACATCAAACAATACGCCGTAGACGACAAATAAAACCGAAAGCGCTCTACTACTTTGCAAAGCAATTGACGCCAACAAACATAAGCACAGCTTGCATACCTTCTTCGTCCTCAAACGACGCCTTAAAAAAAGACTTTAAAGTATACTCCCTCTTGATGGTTGAAATGAGGCACTTGCCTATGGATAGTGGCACACCAGTTTCGTTAAGATAGTTCACCAAATTTTTCTCGATTTCAGGCGTAAACTTTTCGGGAACGCATTCGACCAAATATTCGTTCGCCCAAGTGTAATTGTCAGCAGGCAAGCCTTTTTCCATAAAGACTCGGGTCAAGCGTTCTTCATCCGAAGTTAGACGATCGTAAAAGCAGCCGCAAGACTTTTTGCTTGCTGTCGGTCCTAGAAACTTATTCATATTTGCTGAGCATTCCTGTAAGAAATCCTTTTTCGAAAGATTCTTCTTGAATTCCTTAACAAACGCCTTCACCTCCTCTTCAGACATGCCTTTCGGAACTTTAGAGTCCAAGGTTCCTGCAAAACTGTCTCCAATCACGGGAGTTTCATTTGTAAAATTCGAAGGTGTCGGTTCCTGCGTTGTATCGGCATATTCCGCATCGCATTCTACGGAAGCGTTCGTGATGTACTTTACAAAATCGGGAAGCTCAATACCGCGACTCAAATCAGCATCAAGCTTTTTATATTCATCTTCACTGTAGCGCAACTGAAGTTTTCCGAGTACGCAGTGGCAAATAGCCTCGTTTGCGCCTTTCGCACATTCGTTTATAAACTGTCTTTCGGTTATAAAGTTGTATGTAAAATTTGTTGTCTTGCTCTTTTTTCCAACAATCGATGCGGCTCCGCCCGCATAGGCAAGCGCTGACACAATAAGCACCCCAAGTGATATTTGTTTTAGGATTGTCATAGCTTAAATATATAAAAAGGAGATTACGCGAAATTTTTTTGCAACTTAGCGTGTTTCCTAATTTTTCTAAAAAAATTTCCAAATTCGCTTTTTCGACTCGATTTTAGGATATTCATTAGTATGAACGAGACTATCGCATTAAGCAACGCCTTGCAACAAGTGCTCTTGAGCTGGCGCAATCAAGCAGGGAGCACCCAAGACGCAGTCGCAAG
>NZ_QGHD01000071.1 GCF_003148885.1 Hallerella porci
AAAGTGCTCATCTTCAGCGGTCCCGTGAACCCGGCGTGCCACAGGTGCCTCGCTTCCGTGTTCACTCCCGTAAGGATTTCGCGCAGGGACCTGTAATTTTTGAATACAGCGAACAACAGCACGAGCAGGTGCTGGAACCCGTCGAACTTCTTGACATAGCGTTCCCCGCCAACGCTGCGGGATAGTCTCAGAATTTCGCCTTTGGAGAGGTATTTTGTGATTTGTGCGTATATCGGCTGTCCGGTAAAATTTCTACTTTCCATGGTGCTTTTGAGCTTGTTTTTGATTGCAAACTGAACAATAGTCAAAAGTGGCGGCTCCCGGAAACGGAAGTCGCCTTTTTTTGTTAGATTTTAGGTTGAATTAAAAAGTTTTACCGGACACTAATAAAAAGTTATGAAATTTAAGAAATCATAAAACGTAATCTTCCAATCTGCGATAAAGCCTTATTTTATAATGGCTTACACCAATTGTTCGGATTTTGAATTACATTTTTCCGCACCTAATTTAGGCATTTAACAACACTTTTCAGCACCTAATTTTGCTTATTCACTACACTTTTCCGCAGATGAAAACCGATTTTTTGGTTTCATCGTTACACGATTCAAGAAATTTTAAACCTCTTTAAAGACAAATCAATTTCGCTTGTGGAAATTTCTCGCCGCTTAAATTTTTCTTCGCAAACTTATTTTTCGCGCTACATTCAAAAACATCTCGAAAAAATTCCTTCGGATTTTCGAAGGTAATTATTCTTCGAATTTCCAGCCGCAATCATTGTGATAAATCATTAAATGTGTCATGCCGCCGTCGATGCAAATATTTTCGCCGGTGATAAATCCCGCTTTTTCAGAGCACAAGAACAAAACCATATTGGCGATATCGTCTGGGTTTCCGACGCGACCTGCACTGTGTTGCTTCGCGTCTGGGCCTTCGTATTTTTTGTAAGCGTTATCAATCCAGCCGGGCGAAATGGAATTGACGCGGACGCGCCCAGCAAAGCTTGCAGCAAGTGCGTGCGTGAGCGCAGCGATGCCGCCTTTTGCAGCGGTATAACTTTCTGTTTCGCGTTGACTCATGCGATCGCGCGACGACGAAATATTTACAATGCTTGAGCCTTTTGTAAAATGCTTCGCAAAAAGTTTACTCAAATAAAAAGGCGCAGTCACACCCACCGAAAGCGCGTATTCAAATTCTTCGTAACTGCAACTCGAAATTCCTTTCATCAAAGGAATCGCATTGTTGATTAAATAGTCGTCCCTTAAAATCCCGCCCAGCCCGCATAACTATTGGGAAAAACTGATTTCTACCCTGTGAAAATATTGCAAGGTTTTCTAAAAT
>NZ_QGHD01000072.1 GCF_003148885.1 Hallerella porci
AGCAAAGAACCGCGAAAGCGGTTCTTTTTGATTTGAATGTATCGCCCACCACAAAACTCCCTCCTTCTTGGTTACACGCATTTTCAAAAAATGAAAATATATTTGCCTATGGTATGGAAGAAATTTCGAAAAGAAACATTTTAGAACAAAAGCAATTTTTTCGCAGCGTGTTCCGCGAAATTATTTCGGAATGGCGCACAGAGCAAAAAATTTCCCAAGAACTTTTCGCAAAGCAATGTAAGCTTTCGCGCCCGCGAATATCCCGATTGAAAAACGCGCACGATTTCAATCGACAAATATTTAACCACCGAAAATTCTAAAAAATGGAGATCAATTTAATGAAAAAATTTATTCCAATTTTTCCTTTAGAAATTCACCGCCGCGAAAGGGCTTACCGAATCATTCAAATGCGCCCACTCATTTTGCAACTTATCAGTTACACAAAATTTCGGATAAATTGATACCTTTTGGTTCCTATGAAAAATGAAATCGTTTCCGCTCGCACCGCCCTTGTCCGGAGAGCTTTCCGCACGGTTCTCACCGAGTGGCACGCCGAAAGCAAACTCAACCGCGTTCAACTCGCCGAAAAATGCAACATGTCTCGGCTGCATTTATACCGCCTCGAAAATTGCCGCGAGTCGCCCACACTCCCCACAATTGCGAACATTCTCAAAGCGCTCGGAAAAAATTGGATTGATTTCGGCAAAGCGATGGAAAAAGCAGTCCTAGCAGAACAACTCGCCCAAACAGAACGCCTCGTCGCCGAAGAACAAAGCAGTTGGAAATCAATTCGGTAAAAATTTTCCGTTAAGATTTCCCCGCCACTGAGCGGTACACTTAAATTCAATTTCGTATTGTTTTGAAAATTTAACATTTATAAACCATTGCAAAATTTTATTCAATAAAATAAATTTTACTACACAACTTCCATTTGGTGTTTGGAGGGCGGAACGCGAAAGCGTTCCGTTTTTCGTTTTAAGACAATTTTTTATCAAAGCTTAAAAAAACTCATCCACTAAACAACTTGCTTTTGTTTAATCATTTTTACACTTTGAAAGGATTTTATTCTTGCATTTTCAAGCACATCAAAATATATTTTCTCTTGGATTGAGCCGTGGAGGATGATCGTTCTTTGCGGTATGAATAAACCTTAATCCGGTTATTCGACAAACGACAATAATTCAATCCAGGAGAAGTGCGGACGCACTTCTCTTTTTT
>NZ_QGHD01000073.1 GCF_003148885.1 Hallerella porci
GCCGTTCAAGGCTGCGCTGCACAAGGGTCAGGAGAAGGTTCGCGATGAGGGTTACCCAGATCTGGGTCTTGATGGCGTTCTCGCTTACCCCATAGAAGTAGCGCAGGGGAAAGTTCTGCTTAAGTTGCTTGAAAAGCGATTCGATCTGCCAGCGCCTTTGATAGATGGCGATAACTTCATCCACGCCGAGGTCGTGGCTGTTTGTCAGCAGCTGGACCTCCTGCTCCTTGCTCCCTCTCCTCGAAGTCTTGGTCTCGGCGTACGAGATAATCCGGGCCCTATGCGTTGCAGCGCCCTTGTGGAACACGACGTCTCTGACCGACCTGTTCCGGTACCTGCTATCGTCGAGCAGGACGCTCTCCGAGATCGTCTCGTAGGTCAGGTTTCTTTTCATCTTGGTCACGTAGGTAACGCCATGCTGCGTCAGATCCTCCAGCTTTTCATAGTCGATGTAGGCGCGGTCCATGGCGAGCACGTCGCCGTCGTCAAAGTCGCATGGCTTGAGCATGAAGCTGTCGTGGGTGGCCGCGGAAGTAAACTTGATGTCGCCGGGAACCCCCTCGTTCGCGCTGATGACTGTATGGACCTTTATGCCGCCTTTCTTCTTTCCAATTTTCGGGTCCCTGCCGACACCCCTGAAAACCAGGTTGGAGAACAGCGTCACCGTTGTGGAATCGATGATTTTGAGCCGTCCCAGCCATCCGGGCAGCCCGTTGAGGCGGCTGTCCGGTAAAAGTCGGCTTCTGTGCGCCCTTAGCAGGCTGAAATAGGTGTCCCCGAAGATGGACTCGCTTCTCTTCGCGTTGGCGTCCCCCAGCGTACTCCGCTTGGGCACGCAGCTCATCTGCAGGTGCGGCATTCTGCTCACGAATGTCAGCGCAGACGCCTCTATCTCCCGCAGGGAATCAAACCGCATCACGACCGCATAGAGCATCGAAAGCAGGTGAGTCCATGCGTCAAAGGACTTTCTGTAGCGTTCTCCGCCGGATTCCGTGCTGATTCTGAGGATTTCGTCCCTGTCGAGATACTTGCAGAGTTGCGCGAAGACCGGCTGTCCGGTAAAAAATGTACTTTTGGCCATAGCGTTTTGTTTCCCTTTGTTTTGTGGTAATTACAAGGTAAAAACAAAACGGGCAGGTTCTTCGTCTGAGGAGCCTGCCATTTTTATTTTTGGCTATATTTTTTACCGGACACTAATAA
>NZ_QGHD01000074.1 GCF_003148885.1 Hallerella porci
CCTTCGCGGATTGCGAAGCGGAGCTGCTGTTCCATAGCAACCGGAGCAATGAGTTCGACGTCGATAGTCACGGTGTCACCCGGAGTCACCATTTCAATTCCTTCCGGAAGCTTGATGGTACCGGTAACGTCGGTCGTACGGAAGTAGAATTGCGGACGATAACCGTTCATGAACGGAGTATGACGGCCACCTTCTTCTTTCTTCAAAACGTAAATCTGACCCTTGAAGTGTGCATGCGGAGTCACAGACTTCGGTGCTGCGAGAACCATACCGCGAATGATGTCTTTCTTTTCTGCACCGCGGAGGAGCAAACCGACGTTATCACCTGCTTGGGCATCGTCGAGGAGCTTGCGGAACATTTCAACACCGGTAACAACATATTCAACGGTGTCGCCGAGACCAACGCGTTCGACCTTGTCGTTCAAGTTGATTTTACCGCGTTCGATACGACCGGTTGCAACAGTGCCACGACCAGTAATGGTGAACACGTCTTCGATCGGCATAAGGAACGGCTTGTCAACTTCACGAGCCGGCTGCGGAATGTATTCGTCAACAGCCTTCATGAGTTCCATAATCTTTTCTTGGTATTCCGGATCGCCTTCAAGAGCCTTGAGAGCAGAACCACGGATGATCGGAGTGTTGTCTCCATCATAACCGTATTGCTTGAGGAGGTCGCGGACTTCTTCTTCAACGAGTTCGAGAAGTTCCGGATCATCGACCATATCGCACTTGTTCAGGAAAACGACGATTTTAGGAACGCCGACCTGGTGAGCGAGCAAGATGTGTTCGCGAGTCTGCGGCATCGGGCCGTCAGTTGCTGCAACGACGAGGATTGCGCCGTCCATCTGAGCTGCACCAGTCACCATGTTCTTCACATAGTCAGCGTGCCCCGGGCAGTCAACGTGTGCGTAGTGACGCTTTTCGGTCTGATATTCAACGTGGGAAGTGTTGATCGTGATACCGCGAGCCTTTTCTTCCGGAGCGTTGTCGATTTCATCGAACTTCTTCGCGGATGCGAGACCCTTCGCTGCAAGCGTTGTGCAGATTGCAGCTGTCAAGGTCGTTTTACCATGGTCAACGTGACCAATCGTACCGATGTTGCAGTGCGGCTTGGTTCTTTCAAACTTCTCTTTTGCCAT
>NZ_QGHD01000075.1 GCF_003148885.1 Hallerella porci
TTATTGCTCCGGCGGATATATTTTTTACATAGTCATGCTGCATAAGAGACATGCTTGTCGCCAAAATACTTGATTACTCGTTCAGGGCTGTTGCTCACCATTTTCATGTGGGATTCCGCATGGGAGCGTAGCTTTTCGCGAGTCCGAGCCGGTGCGTTGGAAGATATTTCGTGTTTCAGGTCGGCATTAAGACGTTCGTCAGGATTCAGCTCGGGACTGTAGCTGGGCAGGTAGAATACGCTTATCTTGTCCGTGTTCGCTTCAAGCCATTCCTTTACCGGCTTGCTGTGGTGAACCCTCAGGTTGTCCATCACGAGAAACACTTTCTTCCCTTTCCCGTCTGCATACACATCCTTCACCAGAGCTGTCATGAAGTCGATGAGCTTCGTCGCGTCGAACGCCCCGTCAATCATCATCCAGTGGCACTTCCCGCGATTGTTCACCGCCGATATCATGGAAAAGCGCTCCCTGCATCCGGGAGCCTTCACGACCGGGGTCTGCCCGCAGGGGGCGTAGCTGCGGCCACGGACATCCGTGTTCACGATGGCGGTCTCGTCCGCCCAGTGGATTTCCGCATTCTCGCATACCGCATCGGCCTTTATTTTCGGGTATTCCTCTTCGAGCCACTTCTTCACCGCTTCGGGGTTTTGCTCGTACGCGCGGACAATCGGTTTTTGCGGGGTGAAGTTCCATCTTTTGAGGTAGTCGCCGACCGTTCTCTTGGCCAGCTTCACTCCAAATTTGCTGCGGACAAGCTCCGCAACCGCTTCGCGGGTCCAGAGGGCGAACTTGAACTTGAGCTGTTCGGGACGCTTGTCCCGGATTAGTTTCTGTATCTCGGATTCTTGATTGGCGGAAAGGAGCCTTTTTTCCCTTTCCTTGCGGCCCCTTGTCTTCGGCTTGAGCGCATTCATCCCGCCTTTCTCGTAAAGCGATAGAACTGCATCCACCATGGGGCGGCTCACGCCGCAGGTCTCTGCGATCTTGCTTTTCTTGAATCCCGCCTTCTTCATTTTTACGATTGTCTTCCGTTTTTCGAGAAGGCTCTGGACATTCTTTCTTGCATCATCTTTTTCCATGATGCAAATATAGTAAACTTTGCTTGTTTTGTAAAGTATTTATCTGC
>NZ_QGHD01000076.1 GCF_003148885.1 Hallerella porci
GGTAAAGCGATGAGTCTTGTGGGTGTAATGAGTCATCCGCTTGATTTATTGGACCAATTTAATTTATTTCAGTTTAACTTTTTTGCAAGCACAAATGCAGAAGCTGTTGACTTAGGTTTACCCAGCGGCACCAAGTGGGCGAACATGAATGTGGGGGCAAAATCGCCCGCAGATTATGGCGATTACTTTGCCTGGGGTGAAACAAAAACGAAGTCAAATTACACAGAAGAAAATAGTCTGACATTCAAAAATGATAAATTCAATTTTGATATTGCAGGTAACCCGAAATATGACGCTGCCAGAGCTAACTGGGGCGGCAAATGGAGAATGCCGACGAATGCTCAAATGGAGGAATTGATAAATAAATGCACATGGACTTGGAAAAAAATAACCGATATGAATGGAGCGATTAGAGGCTATGGCTATAGAGTAACAGGCCCTAATGGAAATTCAATTTTTCTCCCAGCAGCAGGGTTCCGTGGCGGTTCTGGCTTGGATGTCGCAGGGAGTTACGGATACTACCGGAGTTCTACTCCGCGCGGGTACGGCGGCGAGGGCGCCTTCGGCTTGTACTTCCTTTCGGGTGACCAGTACGTGCTCAACATCGGCCGCTACGACGGACAGTCTGTTCGTCCCGTCTTAGAATAAAAGCGTAGCGCATTCGATTTATTTGATTCATTCGATTTATTTGTCGCGGGCTTGCAGGCCCGCGACCGCAAAAGAAGAGTGGTCAAATAGAACGAGTCCGTTTCAACCGGGCGCGAAGCGCGCGGTCGATTTTTTTTTCGAGACTTTTGTCTTAACTATGTCGGAGCGCCGCTCAGGATGACACCGCTGGAAGTGTCATTCTGAACGGAGTGCGAAGGTACGCTTGTTGTGTCATCCTGAGTGGAGTGCGAAGCACGGAACGATATATGAAACGAAACTTGGAACTTTAGTTCCTTAGTTGAATTAAGCCCTTTGGGCTAGGATCTAGCGTTTTTTTGCAAAAGGGAATGCTAGATCCTTCACTTCACTGCGTTTCGTTCAGGATGACACTGTCCACTGACCGCTAACCACTGACCGCTAGATCCTTCACTACACTGCGTTCCGTTCAGGATGACACTAC
>NZ_QGHD01000077.1 GCF_003148885.1 Hallerella porci
GCAAAGACAGTCCTACAAGAGAACCTTGAAGAAGGTCCATCGTGACCAGCGTTTCCGCAATCACCCGAAGAACGGCAAGAAGGCTCACAAGGCAGATCGCAGGCTGAAGACAATCGCGGGACGGCTCGTCCGTGAATTAGAGCGAAATCTCGCCAGCAAGAACTTGTTGAACACGTACAAAGAAAAAATCGAGCTTTTCAAAAAAGTTCTGGCACAGAAGAAATGCGACAAGGACAAGGTCTATTCGCTTCACGAACCCGAAGTAAAATGCATCGGCAAGGGCAAGGAACACAAGAAATACGAGTTCGGCAACAAGGTGTCAATCGCCCGGAGCTACAGCGGCATCATTGTCGGCGCGGTCTCGTTCCGGGACGAGTATGACGGACATACGATAGACGATACGCTTGACCATGTTGAACAAATGCTTGGATTCAGGCCGAGCCGGGCCGCATGCGACCGGGGCTACCGCGGACAAAAGGAATCCGGAACGACAAAGATCGTAATACCGGACGTCCCGAAGAAAAACGCGACTTACTACCAGAAGAAAAAGGCTCACAAGCTTTTTTGCAAGAGGGCTGGCATCGAACCAATCAATGGTCACTTGAAGAGCGACCACCGCATGGGTCGCAACTTCTACAAGGGAATCTTTGGCGACATGCTCAATGCAAAGCTTGCAGCAGCGGCGTTCAACTTCAAGAGGGCCATGAGGCGCTTTTTTGTCCTGTTGGAATGGCTATACTGTTTTTGCCTTCTGTGGAACGGAATGAACAAAAAATGCGAACGTCCTTATCTTGCGTTCGCAAAGTGACCTTTTTAAGGGACGACTATCTACGCAGTATTACGAAAGACTTTTGCATTCGCCCAAAAAGGAAAAGGTGATTGCCGAAATGAAACGTAATACGAAAAATTTCCAGAGTTCCCAGTTTGAACTGATTAAGAGCCCTGTAATTGCTGAATTTTTAGGTGGTTCTGTCAAATAAACGGTGACATTTAGTTTTTGTTAGCTAAAAAAAGAGCTTTGAAATTTCAAAATTGAAGAAGCGAAAAGCAAAATCAAAGCGATGTTTTTTCAACTCGATTTT
>NZ_QGHD01000078.1 GCF_003148885.1 Hallerella porci
TGTCGATGTAAAGATAGCCTACGAATGGGAATCGGAATCGAGAGAATCATCTAGCAAGGCTGCCTAAATGCTACCACACATATTGATGATGCCTCTAAAAAAGAAAGGTAACGAACAAAATCTAATTTTCCCGAATTTTCACCAGATGAAGAAATTGTAATTGTTTTCACACATTGAGGATCAAAAAAGCCCTCTAATTCTGGCTTTAAAAAATAAAAAGCGCGTCTTGACTCTAACGGACTTAAGCCTATTCCTTCCGCATTTATATCTTTAAACACACTTGAATAAAAACCTTGTTGATTATCCTGTTTTGGCATTAAATAGGAGAAACCTAAATAATGATTATCAAAAAAATCATCCTTTATTTTATTTAATTCTATTTTTTCATATTCATCTGCTGAAATATTTGACTTGATTTCTTCCAAGGATCTAAATTTAAGGCTATTATCTCCTTTGTCATAAAATAATTTATTAAAAGTCCATTCTGTAATTGAATTAGAATCATCATTATTTTCGTTATAGGCTTCATCATCCATTTTCGTCTGCAAAATTTTCATTAATTTGCTTAAATTTTTTCTTAATTGGATAGATTCTCAAATACGCCAACAGTAAAGAAGTTAATCTTTGCTGTCCGTCAATAATCAAATTTTCAGCTTTACCTTCATTATTATATGATCCAATCACGACAGGAGGACTAAAATGCTCTTCTTGAAAAGATTGAAGTAACTTTACCACCTTACTTTTATCCCAAACAAAAGCCCTTTGATACTTAGGTAACGTAATTTTTCCATAAAGTATCATATCGATCCAATGCTTCAGTGAATATTCGCCGTAATAAACCTCGTTTTTCATAAAATCTCCGAATATTTTTTTGCATAATGTAAGAAAAAAAAAGGGGTTTATCAACCCTTCTTAACAATTCTCTAAAAACGCGAATTTTGATCTAAAATTTCCCCTATATAGTCGTCCCTTAAAATCCCGCCCAGCCCGCATAACTATTGGGAAAAACTGATTTCTACCCTGTGAAAATATTGCAAGGTTTTCTAAAATATGA